>JBEAOI010000151.1:0-5795 GCA_041165005.1 Actinomycetota bacterium | reverse complement strand
CACACCGATAGCGATGCAACATCGCTTGGTCATGAGCGCGTACTGACCGAATGGGACAGCGTGTTGTTCGGAAAGATTGTGCACCTGCGCACGATCTGTCGCGACAACTGGGTGTGCACTGCTGCGTTACCAGGCACCATGAACGAAGCCGGCGAAGGCGAGCTCTACGACCTCACACACGACCCACTACAACATGTGAACCTGTGGAGTGATCCGAAAGCACAAGCCATGCGCGAGAGTTTGCTTGCTGACATGTGGGACAACTTGCCAAAACAAGTCACTCCACTGCGTCACATGGACGCACCTGTTTGATCGTGTAGTTAGAGCGCTGGAATTTGCTGCGTGATGCAGTGAATTCCACCGCCGCCAAACGCAAGAATGGCTCCAATATCCAGGCCAACCACTTGCCTGTCGGGAACAAACTCAGCAATTAGCGCCAACATGTCGTCGTCTGCAGCATGACCACACACAGGCACAATGACTGCGCCGTTTACTAAATAAAAGTTGAGGTACGGAACCTGCACCGTCACCCCGTGCACGTCAATTCGTGGAAGCACAGGTACTTCACGAATAGTTACATCAAAGTTTTCGGCGACTCGACGATTTTGAGCAAGTCGATCAAAGTCACTTACTGATTTGTCATCACAACCCTGCATCACCAGCGTGCGTGGTGCCGTGAAGCATGCGACGTTATCAACGTGGCCATCGGTGTCTTCGTCGAGCGATAAACCATGTGGCAGCCACATCACTTCGGTTGCACCAAGTTCGTGTTTCATTGTGGCAGCAATTTGTTCGCGCGACATGTGAGGATTGCGATTCGGATTCAACAAACACTGTTCAGTGGTGGCAAGCAGACCAGTTCCGTCAACCGTGATTGATCCACCTTCAAACACCATGTCAATGTTGCGCACTTCGTGGCCCATGAGTTCTGCAAAAGAATGCGCGAGCGCCGCGTCTTTGTCGAATGGAACAAACTTGTTTCCCCAGCCGTTAAACACCCAGTTGCCCGCAATGCGCTTGTCGCCTTCAAACACATAGATCGGGCCGGTATCGCGAAACCATGAATCGTCCAGCGGGAGCTCAACCACGTCAACCGCATCTCCACACAACAAACGAGCGCGTTCTGCGTCTTGCGCATTGGCAATCATGGTCACTGGCTCAAAGCCGGAAATGGTTTTCGCCAATGCAGCATGGGCTAATCGAGCGTCTCCAATATGGTCGCCGTAGAGATCATGCCGAGATGGCCAACAAATGACGGTTCGCTCATGAGGGGCGAATTCGCCAGGCATTTTCACGAAAAATCGTCTCCGAGGTTTTCTTCAACTCCGCCATCCAGCGTGAGTAAGGGTACGTAGAGCTCTGGACGACGATCACGGAATAATCCCCAACTTGAGCGCATGGCTTGAATTTCATCGAGGTTAAACGTTGCAGTGAGCACCGTCTCTTCTTCGCGATTTGCTTCAGCAACCTTTGCACCTGTGGCATCGGCAATGAACGACGAACCATAAAACGTGATCTCGGTGTTCACTCCGACTTCACGACCAGTGCGGTTGGCGGCAATAACAGGCATCAGGTTTGCACCTGCGTGACCTTGCATCACTCGTTGCCAGTGCATAGATGAATCCCATGCTGGGTTCGGTGGCTCACTGCCAATTGCTGTTGGATACAACAGCATCTCAGCGCCTAGTAATGCCATTGCGCGTGCACCTTCTGGAAACCATTGATCCCAGCAAATGCCAACACCGATGTTTCCAAACCGTGTATTCCAAACACGGAAGCCGGTGTCACCAGGACTGAAGTAATACTTCTCGGTGTAACCGGGTCCGTCTGGAATGTGGCTCTTGCGATAGATGCCAAGCATTGAGCCATCAGCATCAACCATTGCAACCGTGTTAAACAGCGCATTGTTTGCACGCTCGTACACACTGATCGGCAGCACAACACCAAGTTCCTTCGCAACCTCTTGGAAGTGCGTAATCGTTGGATGTCCTTCAATGGGCAGTGCACGTGAAAGCTCGCTGACTAATTGGTCTTTACAAAAGTAATGACCCTCAAACAACTCGGGGATCAAAATGACCTGTGCGCCATTCTTCGCTGCGGCGCGAACTAGGCGTTCCGCGGTTGCGACGTTGGTGGCAACATCAGTTGCCATTGACATTTGAATTGCAGCGACGGTGACTACGCGTGAAGCCATGGAGTTACCTGGTGATCGGTTCAGCCAAGTGCCGAATTAATTGCGGCAAGAACTTCAGGAGCATCTGGTGCTACTTGTGGATGGAAGCGCGCAACGACATTTCCTTGGCGATCCAACACAAACTTTTCAAAGTTCCAGCGAATGTCTCCGGTGTACCCTTCGCCGTCAGCAACTTCTGAGAGTGCTGCAAAGAGTCCGTGACGCGCATCGCCATTTACTTCGACCTTTTCAGTTAGCGGGAAAGACACGCCATAAGTTGCAGAGCAGAACTCCACGATTTCCTCTGCAGAACCCGGCTCTTGTCCAAGGAATTGATTGCACGGCACGCCAATAACGGAAAAACCCTTTGCTGCAAGATCGGTTTGGAGTTGTTGCATAGCGGTGTACTGGGGCGTGAGGCCGCACTTTGAGGCAACATTCACCAACAGCGTGACTTTGCCTTGCTGGTCCCCAAGAACATCTCCTGAGCCAGTGAGTGGATTGATCTTGTGTGAGTACATCGACATGGGGTTCCTCCAATGGTTGCGCGGAAGTGCGCTCGCAATGATCGTAACGCCCAAGGCCGTACCTGCTACACAAGATGGATGCCACGAAAGCAATTTGACGCGTCGTATTACAAGCGGTTCTATTCGAGCACCCCGGTGCATAGCCGCAAGAAGGTGGCGCTACTTGCCAATTCCGTGCACAACATGTGTGCATGGTGGGATGTTCCCGTTCGCTCGGTGCTCGATGTGGGAGCTGGTCTTGGTTATTGGCGCGATTGGTATGCCGATAACCATCCAAAAATTAAGCGACTGTCAACCGATATCAGCGAGCATGCCTGCGAGAAATACGGTCACGAACAACACGACATTGGCACGTGGGCGCCGAGCACCAAATTTGATCTCGTGGTGTGTCACGGTGTGTTGCAATACCTTGGTGACAAACAAGCAGAGTCAGCAATTCGCAATCTCGCGAAAGCTACACGACATGTTCTCTACCTTGAAGTTCCAACCAAATCTGATTTACGCCACGTTGTAGACAAGGTGGCAACTGATTTAGACATTCACTCACGCACTGGCGACTGGTATCGCAACCGCTTATCGAAATACTTCGTGCAAGCAGGCGCAGGTTTGTGGGTTGCTAAATCTTCCGAAGCCGTACTGTACGAACTAGAGCGAACGAAAAAGTAACGCGCAGAGCGAAACTATTTGCTCTTCGAAATTGCTGCCCACACTGAAGTGGTGCATCCTGCAGCGACAAGTGCCTTCAAGAGGTCGCCAACCAAGAATGGTGCAACTCCCATGTTGATTGCATTTTGCTCACCATTTGCCAGTGGCACATTCAAATGAATTGAGAGCCACGTTGCACCAAATGCGTAGATGATGGTGGAACCAAGCAGCATCGCTGGAAGCGATGTTGCAAAATTGCGATCATGTTTCTTTTCTGCCAAATATCCAATTGCACCAGCAGCAACAACAAAACCAATGAGGTAGCCCATGGTCGCGCCGGTTCCCTTTTCCCAACCACCCGCACCACCTGAATAGAACGGCAGACCGACAAGACCCGCAAACCAGTAGACCAACTGGCTCAACGATCCGCGGCGCATGCCAAGCACGGCACCGGAGAGCAACACGGCAAAGGTTTGACCCGTGAGTGGAACTGGTGTGAAGCCCAATGGAATCTCAATCTGAGCAGCAAGTGCGGTGAGCAATGCAAAACCAACAACCAAGACTGCGTCCTGCGTAATGGCCCGAGTACGGGAATCGCGACGTGGAAAGAGGTCGGCGAGTACTTGTGTTGATGACGAAATCGTTGTGGTGGTCATGGCAAACGACTGTACAGGCGTAGACAAGTAAAGGCGAAACCCCTGCCTAGCATTGGGTTATGGAAAACGCAGTGCATGAAGCTTTTGCACTAGCGGAAAGCGCCGCATCGGTCATTCGTGCCGCATTTCCAGCCAAACACGAGGTGCTCGTGGTGCTTGGGTCTGGCTGGGCGGAATCGGTTCCCGCACTTGAAGCAATGTCCACAACGCCTGTGCTGACATTGGACGTCGCAAATATTCCAGGATTTAAAAAACCCACCGCTCTGGGGCATGGTGGTGCGTTGAAATCCATTTGCATCGGCACCACACCAGTACTGCTACTTACGGGCCGAACACACCTCTATGAAGGTCGCGGAGTGCACGCAGTTGTACATGGAGTACGCACTGCTTTCGCGCTTGGTTGCCGCACGGTGGTTCTGACAAATGGTGCTGGCTGCTTACGCACCGATTGGAATGTGGGAACTCCAGTGGTCATTCGTGATCACATCAATCTCACCGCACATTCGCCACTTACTGGCGACAACGCACCCGCACCGCTCGCCGGCCGTTTTGTTGATCTCACCGATGCATATACCGAATCGTTGCGCTCACTCGTTCGTTCTGTAGAGCCCGGAATTAATGAAGCCGTGTATTTAGGACTACATGGTCCACATTTTGAAACACCTGCAGAAATTCGCATGGCAGCAACATGGGGCGCCGAGATGGTGGGAATGTCCACCGTGCTCGAAACCATTGCTGCTCGCCACCTAGATATGAACGTGTTGGCATTGTCACTAGCAACCAACCTTGCATCGGGTCTCAGTGGAAACAGGCTTTCAGGTGAAGAAGTCATTCAGGTAGGTAAGGATTCATCGAAGAAAGTCGGCGATCTTTTGGGACGTGTTCTCGTAGCCTTCGATCAACAAAAAGGAAACCTCAACGTATGAGCACAGACATGCTTGCGATAATTAATGCCCGTGTGGTCACTGTTGACGCACAAGGAAGCATTATTGATAACGCCACCATCGTGGTTGACGAAAACGGATTGATCCGCGAGATTGCTTCAGGATCTGTTGCTCACACAGCAACCACTGTGATTGATGCACGCGGCGGAATTGTGATGCCTGGCCTTGTCAATGCACACGCACACCTGGGCATGACTTTGTTCCGTGGACTTGGCGACGACATGAACTTAGAAGATTTTCTTGCACGCTTAATGCCCGCAGAAATCAGCATCCTGAATCATGACGCTGTGGTTGCTGGCACCGAACTTGGAGCACTTGAATCGTTGCTCGGCGGAATTACGACCACCCTCGACATGTACTACTTGCCAGATGCTGCACAGGAAGTTGCGTCCCGCAGTGGCGCGCGTATTTTCTCGGCTCCAAACTTGCTTGAATCCGATGGTCCTGAGCCACTTTCATTTGAAGCGCGAATGCAATGGTCCGATGAATGGCTCACTGCAGCCAATGCTTCTGGCAATGATTCGTTGAATTGGCTTGCCCCACACAGCACCTATCTCCTTGGAGAGGACCACCTATTGCGAATTGCGGCATTGGCTGAAAAGCACGGTGCCCATATTCATGTGCACGCAGCAGAAACCGTTGGTGAAATGAAATTGGTTGCCGATCGCCACGATGGACGAACACCAATTCAGGTTCTTGCCGACACCGACTTACTGACCGAGGCGGTGCTTGCTCACGGCGTGCATCTCACAGACGAAGACATCGAAATAATTGCCGATCACCACGCATCGGTCACTCACTGCCCTGCCAGTAATCAAAAACTGGCAAGCGGTACCGCACGGGTTCTCGA
>JBEAOI010000150.1:0-2519 GCA_041165005.1 Actinomycetota bacterium | reverse complement strand
TTCGTTGCCATTGGGCGACGTAATCACGATGGAAGTACATCGCTAGTCAACATTCTTGGTGTTGCTGCGCCGTTTCTGATTGCGCTCTTCGCCTCATGGGTTGGATTGCGCACGTGGCGAGAACCCTTTAACCGTGGGTCATTTGTGGGTACCTGGCTGATCACCGTGATCGTTGGTTTGGTATTGCGACGAGTGGTGTTTGATCGCGGCATTGCCACATCGTTCATCATCGTTGCCACCATCACACTTGGCGTGCTACTTGGCCTCGGTCGCCTGCTTTCGCGAAAGTTAAGCGCAAAAACTAGTCAATAATGTTGGTGATGGCGCCGGTCTCGGCTCCTTGCACCAACTTGGCATACTTGCCCAACACACCACTGGTGTAACGCGGCGCATTTGGCTTCCAGCCCTTGCGTCGGTTTGCAAGCTCGTCATCACTGACCAACAAGTTCAAGCTCTTGGTGTGCACGTCGATGCGAATGCGATCACCGTTTTTCACAAATGCAATCGGACCACCATCGGTTGCTTCTGGAGCAACGTGACCAATGCAGAATCCCCACGTGCCACCGCTGAATCGACCATCGGTAATCAGTGCGCAGTCTGCACCGAGTCCGGCGCCTTTCAATGCGCCAGTAATGGCGAGCATTTCACGCATTCCTGGACCGCCTTTTGGCCCTTCGTAACGAATGACAATGACTGTGCCAGGTGTAATTTCGCCATTCAGCACTGCAGACATTGCGCCGTCCTCGCCGTCGAATACACGTGCTTCACCTTCAAACAACATTTGATCTTTGGTAAGACCAGCAACTTTGACTACTGAACCTTTCGGTGCAAGTGATCCAGTGAGAATATTGATTCCGCCTTCAGCGTGAATTGGATTGCTGAGCGGATGCACAACATCACCGTCTGGTGCCGGCGGATTGTATTCAGCAAGGCTCTCTGCCATTGTCTTTCCACTGCATGTCATGACATCGCCATGCAACAAGCCAGCATCAAGCAAGTGCTTCAGCACTACAGGCACACCACCAATGCGATCTACATCGGTCATGTGATATTTGCCGCCTGGCTTTGTGTCAGCAATGTGCGGAACTTTTGCGGCGATGCGATTGAAGTCTTCAAGTTCAAGTTCGACATGGGCTTCGTTTGCGAGCGCCAACAGGTGCAAGACCGCATTAGTACTGCCACCTAACGCGCTGAGAACAGCGATGGCATTTTCAAATGCCTTCTTCGTCATGATGTCGCGTGGGTAAATGCCCTTCTTTGCAAGGTTCATTACTGCTGCGCCTGCGCGCTCAGCATCACTTTCGCGACGCTTATCAATAGCTGGCGGCGAAGCCGTTCCAAGCAGGCTCATACCCATTGCTTCAGCAATTGAGCTCATGGTGTTGGCAGTGAACATTCCGCCACATGCGCCTTCGCCCGGGCATGCTTCGCGTTCAATTTCGCCAAGTTCTTCTTGCGTCATGGTTCCAGCGGCACATGCACCAATAGCTTCAAACACTGTGGTGATATCGATGTTTTTGCCATTGTGCACGCCAGGCATGGTTGAGCCGTTGTACACAAACACGCTTGGAAGATTGAGGCGTGCTGCTGCCATGAGCATTCCTGGAATGCTCTTGTCGCAACCAGCAAGACCAACAAAACCGTCAAAGCGTTCTGCGTGCACCACAGTTTCAACACTGTCGGTAATGACTTCGCGGCTCACCAAGCTTGCGCGCATTCCTTCGTGACCCATGCTGATTCCATCACTCACCGTGATAGTGCCGAATTCAAGTGCTACTCCACCGTTTGCACGCACACCCTTTTTCGCGCTGTCGGCAAGTCGACGCAGCGAGGCATTGCATGGCGTCACTTCATTCCATGATGATGCAATACCGATTTGTGGCTTCTGCCAGTCGTCATCGGTTAGGCCAACTGCACGCAACATTGCGCGCGCTGCGGCTTTTTGATTTCCGTCGGTTACGTCGCGACTACGCGGCTTGACATCTACTGGGGTTTCTGTTGGCTTTGTCATCGCCGTTCAGGCTAGTTGCCAACTATCTTGCCGCCTAGTCGCTAGCGCGTATACGCACGCACAGGACCACGAACTGAAATGTGCACCTGGCTTCCAACGACAGGCAATGCGTCGGCTTGAACCCGCACGATCACGATCTCTGCTGAGGCCAGCCGTGCGTGAACGAGACCATCATGTCCAAAGAATTTTGTAGCCACTACTTCGCCGTTCACACTGTTGCTGGTTGCGCTGCTCGATACCTGCATTTGCTCGGGACGAACCACCACGTGCACTTCACCATCTGCTGTGACGGTTTCTGACAACCCCAAATCTCCGAGCGCGCAATTCACCGTTGAAGAATTGGATGTGGTGCTCCCTTTCAACACCACTACATCTCCAACAAATTCTGCGGTTTGTTTGTCGAATGGATGCGCATACAAATCTGATGGAGCAGCAACTTGACGAATGCGCCCGTCAAGCAACACTGCAACCTGATCGGAATTGGCTAATGCTTCTTCCTGGTCATGCG
>JBEAOI010000149.1:0-17679 GCA_041165005.1 Actinomycetota bacterium | reverse complement strand
GGTAAAGCACCAGAAATCATTCCTGGTGAAAAAGGCCCGCACGTGCATTGGAAGGGCGGCAACAACGCCAAGGTGTTGTTCGTTGGTCATCACGACACCGTGTTTCCAAAAGGCACGGTTGCAAATCGCGGTTTCAGCGTTGAAGGCGATATCGCCCGCGGGCCTGGCATTTTTGACATGAAAGCCGGAATCATTCAGGCCATTTATGGATTGAGCGAAATTCGCGAGTGCGAGCAAGTGGAGATTTTGATTTCATCAGATGAAGAAATTGGCTCATACACCTCGCGTGAACTTATTGAGGCTCGCGCACTAGCAACAGGAAATGTTTTGGTGCTTGAGCCAAGCGGAAACGATGACGCTCTGAAGATCGCACGCAAAGGGGTTGGCACATTCACTGTTGACATTGTTGGTCGCGCGAGCCATGCAGGTTTAGAGCCGGAAAAAGGAATCAATGCGCTGATGGAACTTGCTGCACAGGTACAAGCCATTGCTGCAATTGCAAAACCAGAAGTAGGCACAACAGTGACTCCGACAGTTGCAACTGCTGGAACAACAGAAAATGTTGTGCCAGCGAGTGCGCGAATCACGGTTGACACTCGTGTGAATCTTCCGGCAGAAAAACAACGTGTCGAGCAAGCCTTCGCCGCGTTGAAGCCAACGGTCTATGGTGCAACATTGACCGTAAGTGGATCGATCAATCGACCACCGATGCATGAGTCTGCAGCCCTCGCTCTGTACGAAATTGCGAAGCGGGTGGCACCTGAAGTGGGCATTCACGACTTGCAAGGAATTGCAGTTGGCGGTGGTTCTGACGGCAACTTCACCGCCGCAATTGGCGTGCCAACGCTCGATGGTCTTGGTGCCTGTGGTGGTGGCGCGCATGCCGACACCGAGTTCATCAAGGTGTCAAAAATGGGTGAGCGCGCTGCACTCGTTGCTGCAATTGCGCGCGAATTGGTAAACGGCTAACGCCAGTTATTCAAGTTCGAGTAATCCGCCAGCGCCCAAAGTGCCCGCGCTTCGGTATTCATCAATCTTTGCTCGCGTGTCTTGAATATCTAAGTTGCGCATGGTGAGTTGACCAATGCGGTCAAGCGGCCCGAATGCTGCATCTTCTACGCGCTCCATGCTCAGTCGTTCTGGTGCATAGGTCAGGTGTGGGCCTGTTGTGTTCAAGATGCTGTAGTCGTCGCCGCGACGCAGTTGAATGGTGACGTCGCCCGTAACAAGTGAACCGACCCAACGCATCAGTGGCTCGCGGAGCATAAGTGACTGCGGGTCAAACCAGCGGCCCTCGTACAACAAGCGACCGAGTCTGCGACCCATCTGGCGGTAATTCTCCAGTGTGTTCTCGTTGTGGATAGCAGTGAGTAGTCGCTCGTATGCAATGTGGAACAGAGCAAGTCCTGGTGATTCGTAAATTCCGCGACTCTTTGCTTCGATGATGCGGTTTTCGATTTGGTCGCTCATCCCAAGTCCGTGTCGACCACCAATAATGTTGGCTTCGTTGACCAACTCGGTTTGTGTTGCAAACGTTTTGCCATTTAGTGCAACCGGCCAACCTTCCTTAAATGACACCACGACATCTTCTGTAGCTATTGCAACTGAAGGGTCGTAATGAGCAACACCCATGATTGGTTTCACGATGTGCATGCTGGTGTTCAATTCTTCAAGTTGCTTCGCTTCGTGCGTTGCACCCCAAATGTTGGCATCTGTCGAGTACGCCTTTTCGGCAGAATCGCGGTAGGGAAGTTGCTTTGCAGTGAGAAACGCACTCATTTCTGCGCGTCCGCCCATTTCGCGAACGAAGTCAGCGTCAAGCCATGGTTTGTAAATGCGAAGTTTTGGATTAGCAAGTAGCCCGTAGCGATAGAAGCGTTCGATGTCATTGCCCTTGTACGTGCTGCCATCGCCCCAAATGTCGACGCCATCTTCTTTCATGGCGCGCACAAGCATGGTTCCCGTTACTGCGCGTCCAAGCGGAGTGGTATTGAAATATGTTTTGCCAGCTGTAGTGATATGAAATGCACCGCACTGCAAAGCAACTAGGCCTTCGTGAACCAATTCGGTTCGACAGTCAACCAAACGTGCGCCTTCCGCTCCGTATTGCTTGGCGCGAACAGGAACACCGTCTAGGTCGGGTTCGTCTGGTTGACCAAGGTTTGCGGTGTACGCATAGGGAAGCGCACCTTTTTCGCGCATCCATGCAACTGCTGCGGATGTGTCAAGACCACCGGAGAATGCAATACCAACGCGCTCGCCAACGGGTAGTGACGACAGTACTTTGGCATTTGAAGCAGCGGCTTGTGAATCAGGCATGTAAACACGGTACAGAATTTGGCGCGCTGAAGGCGACTGCTTTAGTTGTGTGAGCGTCCTGCAAATGTTGCAATCGAGATGAACAGTGCAGATACTGCAACGATTCCTTCGATAATCGCGACTCCTGGAGTGCCCGAGGTGTCACCAACTGCAACTCCAGCGAGCACGATTGAACAGCCAATACCCACATAGCCAGCAATGCGCGGAAGTTTGATGATGGCAATGATGCTGACAATGGGCATCAAAAACGGCAGCAACCATAAGAGGGGAAACGTTGGGTTCGATTCTGGTCCCAGCCACCAAGTGGACTTTCCAACTGACCTGCTCGCTATTGCGGCGCAGGTGATTCCAGCGGTAACAAGCAACCAGGATGAAATACCAACGAGCTTCCAAGGGGACTTCACACCCTGCACAGTACAACCCAAACTGCTCCAGTTAGCCTGATGGCGCATGTCCCGTCCATCTTTCACTCGTTTTTCAGTGTTTTTTCCCATGTGGAACGAAGAGGAATATCTTCAGCGTGCTCTGAATGCTGCGATTGAACTTGGTGACGAACTGATCGCCAATGGCACGGTGCAGGACTATGAAATGGTCATTGTCAACGATGCCTCAACCGATGCAACTCCGCAATTGGCAGATGCTGCAGCAGCAGCAAACCCGCGGGTCAAAGTGGTCCATCATCCGGTAAATCGCAAACTGGGCGGATCAATCAAGTCTGGTTTTGCCGCTGCAACTGGTGATGTCGTGCTGTACACAGATGCCGATTTGCCGTTTGACTTTCGTGAAGTTCACAAAGCCTTGCGACTGATGCATCAATATGAGGCAGATGTTGTTGCTGCATATCGATTTGATCGAACCGATGAAGGCTATGTGCGAGTGGTGTATTCGTTCTTGTACAACCTCTTGGTTCGCGCTTTGTTCGGGTGTCGCTTCCGCGATGTGAACTTTGCATTCAAACTGGTTCGCAGAAATGTGCTTGACACTGTTGAACTGACCAGCGAAGGTTCATTTATAGATGCTGAATTGATGGTCAGCGCGCGCAAGCTTGGCATGAGCGTGGTGCAGTTTGGTGTTGACTATTTCCCTCGCACTCGCGGTGTATCTACGTTGAGCTCGCCGTCGGTCATCGTGAAGATTTTGAAAGAAGCGTGGTCGTTGCGCGCGCATCTCAATGCACTCGCACCGAAGAAGTCATGAACGACAAGTTTGACAACTACTACGAGGGAGACTTCGAATACGACGAAGACTTCTTGGGTGACGATATTCCTCCTGTGCAAAGCACGTATGAACGCTGGAGACCAGCACTTATTGCATTTGCGGTGCTCATTACCGTTGTTGCATTTGGGGTCCTTGCAAACGACAATCAAAACGAGGGTGTAACTGGAATCTCTGACTCGACACTTGAGCAAACAACGGTCCCAGTAGTCACGGTTCCGCTTACTCGCACCATTAAGCCGGGCATGAAGGGCGACGATGTGTTGCGGTTGCAGCAGCGCCTCTCGGCAATGCGTTTTGATCCGGGTCCGCAAGATGGTGTGTACGGCCAAAACACAGTGCAGGCCGTGTGGGCATTTCAAAAATTGGTCATGCAAACTCCTCGCGAGCGTGCAACCGATGAAGTGACTCCATCAACTTGGGCAATTATGGAAACCGCTTCTGCAGTGACCCCTCGGCGACAGGCAGATTCTCCAAGTCATGTGGAGATCTACCTACCCGAACAAGTGATGGTTGTGTTTAAGGGTGCAGAACCGCAGCTGATTACCCACATCTCTACTGGTTCAAATGAAAAGTGGTGTGAAGAAGTAACGATCGACCCTGGCCAAGATGGAAACAATACGGGGAAGCAAATAAAGCAAGGAATTTGTGGCGATGCAATCACTCCGCCAGGAATTTTCTACTTTTACAACCGACACACGGGAATGCGTGAATCAAAACTGGGCAGTATGTACAACCCTGTGTATTTCAACTATGGCATTGCGGTTCACGGAGCGATTCTTGTTCCGCTCAAACCCGATTCACACGGTTGTGTGCGAATTCCCATGTCGGTTGCTCGTTACTTCCCAGCATTGGTGAAGTACGGCGATCGCGTGTACGTGTTTGATGGCATCAAAGAGCCAGAAGAGTACGGATCTCCTGTTCCACCATTCGACAAACCGGACCCGAACTACACCACAACGACTTCGTCTACCATCGCACCAAAACCTGGCGCTTCGACCACTGTTGCTCCCTAGCGAGTTGGATCGTTCACTGGAATAAGGTTCAGCACATGGATCGCATTCAATACAACGAGTTTTCTCTGTTTACAGAAAACATCTCTGAGTATTCATTAACGGTGTCGCCAATGCCGCCAGTTACTCGCGTAAACACCACGCTGAACGATGGTCGAGTATTGAGCGCATTGAAATGGGGAACTGAAGAACCACGTTTGGTGTTGGTGCACGGAAGTGGTCAAAACGCTCACACGTGGGACACCGTTGCGTTGGCTTTGAACATTCCGCTGATTGCTGTTGATTTACCGGGTCATGGACATTCGTCGTGGCGTGAAGACGCGACGTACAGCCCGCAAGGAATGGCGCAAGACATTGCGCAAGTTATGCGTGCACACGCCAAACATGCGGTTGCCGTCGTTGGCATGTCGCTTGGCGGATTGACCTGTCTTGCTCTCGCTCATGCGCATCAAGAACTTGTTCCGCATCTTGTGCTCGTAGACATCACTCCGGGAGTGACGAGCAAGAAGGCAAAAGCGGTACTCGATTTCATTAATGGACCACAAAGTTTTGCAAGTTTTGACGAATTGTTTGCTCGAACAAAGGAGCACAATCCAACGCGCAGTGAATCAAGTTTGCGCAGAGGAATTTTGCATAACGCCAAGCAAATTGAGGACGGATCGTGGCAATGGCGGTATGACCGTCGCGGGCAAACCGAAACTGCAGGCTCTGCGCCCGGTCACGAGGCGCCGCGATCACCAATGTGGGACATGATCTCGTCTTGGAGCAAGCCATTGCTCATGGTTCGTGGAGGAGTGTCTCCTGTGGTTGATGACGAAGACATAGCCGAATTGCAAAAACGATGTGCGCAAGCAGAAGTGGTAGTGGTTGAAGGAGCTGGCCACAGTGTGCAGGGCGACCGCCCCGTGGAATTAGCAAATTTGCTCCGCCGCTTCGCCTAGTGCGTAGTACCCGAATTAGCCTGATTTCATGAAGCTTCTTGCGCCAACAAAAAAGCTGGGCCGTCCGTGCTCAACAGATGCTGGAGAAACACGCGAACGCCTCATTCATGAAGCACGTGCATCATTTGCAACTATTGGTTACGACGCAACGACCAATCGCACGGTTGCAGCCGCCGCTGGAATTACAACCGGAGCGATCTATCACTACTTTCCTTCAAAGCTCGACATGTATGTAGCTGCCTTCGAACAGGTGCAAAACATGGTTACTGAAGCCGTTGTAGCAGCAGCCGCACCGTGCGAATCACTTGTTGACAAGTTTTCTGCAATCATCGATGCGCTGACTGAAGTAAGCAAAAACGATCCATCGCTGCTTGGGTTTGTAGTTGGAGTTTCTGCTGAAGCGCGTCGCCATCCAGAACTATCGGTAGCGATTCGTCCACTTCGTAAAGAATGGGCAGTTTTTTTCCAGGAACTGTGTGAAAACGCTGTTGCTCGTGGAGAAGTTGGATCTGAAATGTCGGCTCGAACATTGCAGGATTTGTTCGACGTGATGATTTCAGGTTTGGCACGTTTTGCTTACGTCATCAATGACAGAGAGCGCGAAGACGCAGTTATTGATGGCTTAAAGCGATTTGTTGCTGCCGCTGTGTCCTGAACAAGTCTGTCAACACAAGCGCAAGGCATACCCAGATCAGCGAGAATCCCGCGACCTTTGACGAGGTGAGTGCTTCGTTGAACATGAGCCAACCAATTAAGAAATTCATCGTGGGAACGATGTACTGCATCGGTCCAAGAATGGTGAGTGGGGTGCGCTGAGAGGCACTGGCAAACATCAGCAGTGGCACTGCAGTTATCACACCGGTGAATGCAACAAAGACCCACTCCATTGAGTTGGCGGTGTTCTGAACGCTGTCGACGTTGTTCCATGTAGCGCATAAGAAGATGAATGCAGGAACGGCGAGCACAATTACCTCTGCGGTAAGGCTTTCGAGTGGGGCGAGTGGAACTTTCTTTTTCAGGTATGCATAGAACGTCCACGATGTTGCAATGATCAGCGCAATCCATGGCACACGTCCATACGCAATGGTGAGCACAGCAATTCCACCAACTGCAAAAGTCACCGCTACGCGCTGAATGATTCGCAGTTTTTCATGCAATATGAAAACACCAACAACGATGGTGAGAATTGGCGCAATGAAATAACCAAGTGCGGTTTCAATGACGTGGTCGTTCACCACTGCCCACACGTACGTTGCCCAATTGATGGTCAGGAGCACGCTTGCAAGTGCAATTCGAAGCAAAAGTTGAGGGTTGCGTAGCGTGCGCAAAAGTGGCACTAAACGTCTGGTAGCGAGCATGACCACAGTGAGTACCACTACCGAAGAAGTAACTCGCCAGCCAATGAGTTCAAATGGATCGAAGTCGTGCAGCTCTTTCCAGTACAACGTGAGTGCGCCCCAGATGAAATACACCGAAAGGGAGAGAGCAATTGCCGCTTGCGAAGTTTCTGGCTTGGCAACAGGCTTCGTCATGATTCGTTCACGCTAGTCCCGCAGGTAGCCTGTAACGAGTGGATATCACCACAACTCCCGCATGGGCTGCAGCGCTGAAGAGTGCCGACACAATTTCTCAGACAACGCTGAAAGACCTATTTGCCCAGGAATCGGCGCGTGCTGAAACCCTCAGCGTGGAAGTGATGATTGGTGAAGACGCCATGCTCGTTGATTTTTCAAAGCAAAATGTCAATGAACATGCTGTGCAGTGTTTGATTGCGGTAGCCGAACAGGCTGGTGTAGAGCAAAAGCGAAATGACATGTTTGAAGGTGTCGCTGTTAATGGCACTGAACAACAGCCGGCTTTGCACACTGCACTTCGAGGGCCGATAGAAACGTCAGTCAATGTAAATGGCATCGACGTGATGGAAGAAGTTCTGCGCGTTCGGGCTCTTGTCAATGAATTTGCCGAGTCGGTTCGAGCCGGTCGCATTATCGGTGCAACAGGTAAGAAATTCCAAAGCGTGATCAACGTTGGCATTGGCGGAAGTGACCTTGGTCCAACGCTGGTTCATGAAGCGTTGTCATCGGTAAGCACTCCAGCAGTGAGTGCGCATTTTGTTTCCAATATTGATCCCACCGAAGTGCACGCTGTGTTGCGTAAATGTGATCCTGAAACCACGTTGGTTGTGCTGTGCTCGAAGTCGTTTAGTACTGCAGAAACTTTGAGTAATGGTCGCATCATTGCGCAGTGGATTTCAGATTCTGTCGGCGCAAAGAACGTGTCAAAACATTGTGCAGTGGTGTCGGTGTTTCCTGAAAAAGCTGCGACCGCCGGTTTGGCCGCTGATTACGCATTTCCCATGTGGTCGTGGGTGGGTGGTCGATATTCAATTTCATCTGCAGTAAATCTGGTGAACGTCATCGCTTTTGGGTCTAATGCCTACAACAGCATGCTTTCGGGAATGCGCTCAATGGATGAACACTTCATGACTGCTCCGTTGCGCCAAAATGCACCAGTTCTGATGGGTCTGCTGAATGTGTGGAATCGCTCGATCCTCGGTCGCGAGACGCGGGCGATGATTGCGTATTCGACCGCATTGAAGTCATTTGCTTCGTACGTGCAGCAACTTGAAATGGAAAGCAACGGCAAGCGAGTAACTGCAGACGGCCAACCGGTTTCCATGCCCACTTCTCCAATCGTGTGGGGTGGTGTTGGCACGAACGCCCAACATGCGTACATGCAACTGTTGCATCAAGGTACGTCAGTTGTGCCGGCGGATTTCATTGGCGTAGCAGCAACACCAACGCACGACGGCGAAGCCCACGATGCGCTTGTGGCCAACCTGTTCGCGCAAACTCAAGCGTTGGCGTTCGGAAACGCAACAGATGCACATCGCACGTTGCCTGGAAGTCGTCCGAGCACCACGTTGATGCTGTCGTCGCTTTCTCCTCGCTCTCTTGGGGCACTCATTGCCCTATATGAACATTCAGTGTTTGTTCAGGGTTGCGTATTTGGCATCAACAGTTTTGATCAGTGGGGCGTTGAATTGGGCAAAAAGTTGGCCAATGAAGTTTCGGCGCAGATTTCCGCACCAACCCAATCTGGCGGAGCCGACGCATCTACGGCAAAATTGGTGCAGTGGTACAAAACCCACCGTTCAAACACCTAGTCTGTGCGCTGTGGCGCAGAAGTATTCACAAGCAGAGCGAATGATCAACCTGCTTGCACTGCTCGTGCAACGCACCAAGCCTCTCACGCTCAAACAAATCCGCCAAGAGCTTGCTGGTCAATACCCAGAATCGGACACGGCTGCGCGAGCAGCGTTTGAACGCGACAAAGGAGATCTGCGCGCGCTCGGTATTCCAATTGAACTCATCACGCTCGGTGGGGATCAGGCCGGAGAAGGTGCATACCGAGTGGACCGCAAGAGTTTTGAACTCGGCGATTTGGGTCTCACCGAAGAAGAGCGTTCGGCTTTGCAGTTCGCCATGGCAACGGTTCGAGTAGGTGCAAGCCACGGCGATGAAGCTTTGTGGAAGCTGGGCGGAGAACGTGCGCTCAATGCGCAATCAACCAGTTTGAACATTCAGTTAGACGACGAGTTGATGGCCACGCTCGCCGATGGAGTGGTGGAGCACCGCACGCTCAAGTTTTCCTACAAGGGAGAAATGCGCAGTGTGGATCCGTATGGACTATTGGCCCGCGCAGGATTTTGGTATCTCGTTGGCTTCGACCAGTTGCGTGCCGATCGCCGTACATTCCGTGTCGATCGAATTGAAGGTGATATTTCGGTAGGTGATCGCGGATCATTTAACAGGCCAAAAGATTTTGATTTGCAGAAGGCTGTGCCAACAGAAGCCGAATTGCTTGCAGAAGGCCACGGCGATGATGCTGTTGCAACCGTGTTGGTGGATGCAAGTTTGGCCGGAGGTGTACGCACACAATTTGGCAAACAAGCGGTGATGAAAGAACATGCTGATGGCAGCGTGGAATTTGCTATTCCGTGTGCGAACCTCACCGCATTTCGAGTGTGGCTGTTTGCCATGGTTGATCACGCAACGGTCATTGGTCCACCACGCGTTCGCGCGCAAGTCATTTCATGGCTTACCGAGCAAGCAGGTGGTCGCTAATGGCAATGCGTAAATCCCGTCGTGGGCCACGCGGTGCTGCTGAACGCGTAGAGGGCTTGTTGGTTATGTTGCCATGGCTCATTAGCCGCAAGCGCGTGAAGCTCTCCGATATGGCCAAGCAGTTCAAGTTGAGTGAAAAAGAATTGATGAACGACTTAATGATGGCCGCAATGTGTGGTGTACCTCCGTACACACCAGATGCATTAATTGATGTGTTCGTAGACGAAGACGAAGTGGTAGCTGAGGTTCCGTTGATGTTTTCGCGACCATTGCAATTGAATTCTGCTGAGCTGTTCGCTCTGCAGGCGATGGGTAGCGCGGCATTGTCAATGCCAGGTGCAGACAAAAAGGGGCCTCTTGCTTCGGCGCTCAAGAAACTGAAACCACTTTTGCCAAAGGGTGATGCTGTTGTCGAAGTTGATGTCAGGGCAGTGAAGTTCTTGCCCGAAGCTCAGCATGCAGTTGCCAATGGGCAATTTGTTGCCATTGATTACTTCTCGCCGATCTCTGGAACGCATTCTTCGCGCACTATTTTCCCGCGCGCAGTGTTCGAACAAATGGGTCATTGGTATGTGCGCGCAGATGACGATCAGTCTGGTGAAATTCGCAACTTCCGTATCGACCGCATCAAACAGTTCACCCCAACTGGCAAAACTTCAGATCCAATCATCGAAGGTGTCGAAGCTGAAGTCGACTTCTTTGGAACAGATTTGGAGACGGCAACATTGCTTGTTCGCCCTGCAGCAATGCGTTTGGTTGAGACGTACCCATACATTTCGCGCGAGCCGCAAAGCGATGGCAGTGTAAAAATTGAGTTAGCGGTTGGCTCGCAGCAATGGTTAGGTCGATTGTTATTGCGTGGGGGCGATGCAATTGATGTGCTTGAGCCAGCCAAATGGGTGGACTTGGGTAAGCACACTGCGCAAACAGTGTTGAAGCGCTACAGCTGAGTTAGTGAAGCGCAATGCCGGCCAATTGACTGGCATCGGTGACGTTGGCTTTGGCAAGCAAAAGTGGCAATAGTCGTGCAGTGACAATTGCGTCTGCCAGAGCATCGTGGTTCGGAACGTCGGTGATTCCGTAACGAATAGCGAGTTGGCGCAAGTTGTGCGGATGCGCTTTGTTCGGGTCGAGAGATCGCGACAGCGTGAGTGTGCAGATGGGATCTTGGATGACTAATGGATGTCCACAGCGCTGTGCTTCAGCCCGGAGAAATCCGAGATCGAACTTTGCGTTGTGAGCAACAAAGGTTGCAGTTTTTAGTTCGGATGACAGGCGGTCAAGGGCTTCATGGAGTGTGACGCCCTTACGAAGTTTTCGGCGCGTGATGCCGTGGATGTGATGAGCGCCAAGTCTGCCTGGTTTCCAATAGCGACGTTTGATGTATGTCGAGAATTGACTTTCAATGGTGCCGTCGCCGCGCACCACAACGATGCCGAGTTGCAACATTGAACAGGTTGCAGGGGACAGGCCAGTTGTCTCAGTGTCAACAACTGCGAACCGCGTGTTCGCTAATGATTCGCTCATGTTCGGCACAGTAAGCGAGGGGTGTTCTATTTTGAGGCAAGTGCCTTGGTGAAGGATTCGCGGTCAAAGTAGTCGCGCCACAAGGCGATTTTTCCATTACTCACAACGAACAGTCCTGCAATATCGAGTTCAATCCAGCGCCCGTCCATTTCAAAGCGATCGGTGCGCTCGTTCATAACCACACCATGTTCCATGTCGCCATTTGATACCTGATGGTGAATAAGCCATTCGACCTTGGTTGCGGCGGCAAGAAAGTCGGAAAGGATCTGGATCATTGCTTCGCGACCAAACACCTTGGTGATGGGCACATTGTCGTATTCGCAGTCCTCAGACACCATTTCCATTGCAGCCGTGAAGTGGCTCTGTTCAATGTTTTCAATGAACCGAGTGACGTATTCGCCTGGATCAGTAATGCTGTCTGTTGCAGTTGCCATGCAAACAGTTTGGCAGGCTCATGCAGATGCATGAGCGATAGGGAGTTATGCCGACTTCAGTGCGCGGCTGCGAACACCAATTGGTGCAGCCATGGTGTAACCAGCAAGGTGACGCTCTTCTTCGTTCTCGCCGCCCCATAGTCCGTACTCGTGATTGTTGCGTGCGAATTCTTTGCACGGCACTTGAACACTGCAGCCTGCGCACAACGATTTAGCTTTTGCCTCGCGACGCTCGCGTGCCTGAGGGCGTTCCGCTTTTGGTGCGAAGAACAGTTTGGTTTTGCCTTTACAGTTCGCAAACTGCGTCCAGTCGATCAGTGAGCCAATTGGCGCGATCGGATCGACCAAGTCGGAGAGGTATGACTCTGTTGCTGGAGATTCCTTAAGTGACATGACGGGTGCCTTTCACAGTGGGTTCTATTTAGTACTAAATACTAATCACACACTAGGGCACAGATATTGGAATCTGGATTTGTCGTTGGTCACAGGCCAAAACGGGCCTGAGTGCCAATATGGCCGGGTTACAGCAGTTCGGCGGCCAGGCTGGCCACTGCGCTGCGCTCGCAGGCTGCAAGCGTGATGTGCCCAAAGCAGCGCTGCCCAGAAAAGGCATGGATCAGCACGGCCAGGGCATTGTTCGACTCGCCCATATACGGGGCGTCAATCTGGCTGGTGTCGCCGGTGAACACGACCTTGGTGCCCTCGCCAATGCGGGTGAGGATGGTCTTCAACGTGGTGGGCTCCAGGTTCTGAGCTTCGTCGACTACAACAAATTGTTGTTGTAAAGAACGACCACGCAAGAACGTGACCGACTCAAGAGTGAGCTGACCGCGATCGGTGAGTTCATCAATCAGCCCGCGCGCATCGCGACTCGAACGCTGATCAGTGAGCGCAACAATCGCGTCGTGAATGGCCGACATCCATGGGTCGAGTTTTTCGTCTAAGTCGCCAGGCAAGAAACCAACGTCTGCGCGACCAACAGGAACGAGTGGGCGATACACCGCGAGGCGTTCATACCGTCGTTGCTCAACTACTTGTTCAAGACCCGATGCAATGGCCAGCAATGTTTTGCCAGTTCCTGCGCGACCGTCGAGAGCAATCACATTGATCTCTGGGTCCATCAACAAATCCAGCGCAAATCGTTGTTCTTTGCTGCGTGAACGTAGCCCCCATGCTTCTGGCGCGGTTTGGGCCAACAACTTCAATTCATTGTCGTTGCAACGGGCGAGTGCAGACTGCGAACCACTTCGCAACACTGCGAAATTGTTATCAACTAAATGTGTTGCACCGGCAACTTCACTGACTTCAATTCCACCGCTGCGATACAGCGAATCAATTTGAGAATTCGTGGTGTCAAATGTGGTCCAACCCATTGGTCGTGAATCTGCACCTGCGCCAACGGGTTGATGTTCTTCGGCAATGAGTCCCATGTGTGCTGCTTTGATACGTAATGCAGCATCGTTTGAAATCATGCGGGTTGGTGAAATGCGTGCTTGGCCAAGCGCTGCACCAATAATTCGGTTATCGGGAATATCTGGATCGAGGCCGTGTTCTACGAGCAAATTGCGCTGTACGCCATTGACTTCTATCTGCACCGTCCCACTGTCTGGGCCATCGTGAACACGAGTTGGTGAAGCAAGTGATCCACCTGCTTTCTTGCGCAAGTCTTCAATGCTGCGAAGTGCAGTTCGAGCAGAGCGACCAACATCATCCATACGTGTTTTCAAACCATCAAGTTCTTCAATCACAGTTAATGGAATGACAACATCGCAACCTGCAAAGTTATAAATGCACGCTGGATCTGCAACGAGCACTGAAGTGTCAAGCACAACACGAGTTGCAACTTCGGTATGTGACGCAAGAGCTTGATTAACAATTCTGTCGACGCGAGTTCCGAGCGGCGTCTCGTCAGTTGCTTGCGCCGAGTCCGAGTGGTCGAGGAAATTATTCAACGAGGCTTAGTTTGGACTTCCATGATCCGCGATTGGTGGATACTCAAATTGGTGAAACTTTTTGTCAAAAAGTGCTCCGAAAGTCATTTTTTGGGATTTTTTGCAAAATTTTTTAAAAATATTTTTTGGCTAGTTTTCGGGCTTTTTTGGGGGTCCAAAACAGGCCCTCCAACGCCCGTAAGGGCTTCAGGAAATCGGACCAAAATCTGCCGTTTCCGACCTCGGGAAACCCTTACTGGTGCTAGCGAATTTCCAATTCCGCGTATTTACGGGCTTTGGCAAACCCTTATGTTTATTGGGTTTTATGAAAAATGAGGGTCCGCAGTAGAGATGTGGCACCTGGTGTAGTGCGCAAAAAACTGGAGCACATTTTTTGCTCGCTTGATCACATTTTTTTCATCGTTCGATCGAAATTTTTTTGCAACAACATCGACTCACGTTGTGCGCAAAAACTGTTCAGAAATGCTTGACAACGAATTCAATACTTGCAATTTGTGTGCAGACCCACTCAACTAGACAACGAATCAGTTATCCGATTCCGAGAAAGCTAGGTAAGAAAATGACAAAAGCAGAGCTCATTGATGCAGTTGCTCAAAAAGCCGGAGTGTCGAAGGCAGATGCCGAACGCACTATCGGATCTTTTTTTGAACTGGTCGTAGCCTCGGCTAAAAATGGTGAGAAGGTTGCATGGCCGGGCTTCGGTTCGTTCAGCACATCAAGCCGTAAAGCTCGTACAGGACGCAACCCACAAACGGGTGCACCAGTCCAGGTACCAGCATCAACAGCAATGAAGTTCACTTCAAGCTCAACGCTGAAGAGTGAATTGAATCCAAACCGTAAATAGCAATACCTAAACAAGGAGAAAATCATGGCAGCAAAGAAGCGCAAGAAGGCCGCTAAGAAGGCCCCAGCAAAGCGTAAGTCAGCTAAGAAGGCAACCAAGAAGGCAGCAAAGAAGACTGCGAAGAAGGCTACGAAGAAGGCAGCTAAGAAGGCTCCTGCTAAGAAGCGTCGCAAGAAGGCTGCAAAGAAGGCTGCTAAATAATTTAGCCCTTAGCCGATACGTAATCGGTTCGGAAAACTGGAAATCGAGGGGCTTCGGCCCCTCGATTTTTTTTGTACCAGATTAAGAAAAGTCTCCCTCTAACCAACTTGGTGGCAGTTGGTTGAGGTCATCTGGTGTGTCAATGTCGAGACCTAATTGCTTATGTCGCACGATGCGCACTGGTAGGCCAAGTCGTGCAGCTTCGTCTTGGTGGGCAGCAAAACTTCCTGGCCCGTAATGAAACGTGAAGTTGCTTCCGGCTGGAAGAACCAACACATTGGTGCCGTCTTCATGGCGGTCGGGAACAATTGTCACGGTTGACGTGACGAGTGTGAAATCGATGACCGAAAGCAACGCTTCGGGAAACGGCAAATCACTGTGGGCAATAAGCACCCAGTCACGTTTGTATTGGGCGGTGTCGACACCATTTGCAACTGCGCCGTTTAGGCCAGCCTTATGTTGACGAACCACCATTGCACCGCGTTCACGTGCCCACTGAGCCACTTCATCGTTGTCGCACACCACAAAAGTGTCGACGCCTTCTGCTGCTTCAAGAACTCCACCAGCGGTGAATGCTGCAAGAGATGCGCGATTCTCGGCCGAAAGCACAGGTTCTAAGCGCCCTTTGGCATCGCTGAATCCCTTGATAGGAAGCACTACTGCGCCACGCTGCAATGAAGAAGGGTTAGTTGCCACGGGCGTAGCCTACGGCGGCAAATTACTGCCGTAATGTTTACAACGTGACGCAACGAGTATGTGTGGTGGGTGCCGGCTCGTGGGGAACCACGATTGCAGCGCTTGCTTCGCACAATGCGCACACCATGTTGTGGTCGCGACGTGCCGAACTTGCAAAAGAAATCAATGCACAGCACACCAACTCTGCGTATCTCGGAGCAGCAGCCTTGCCCGACGCGTTGCAAGCAAGCAGTGATCTGCAAACCGCGCTTGCACAAGCCGACGTTGTGGCCATGGCTGTGCCGTCGCAGGGCTTTCGCGATGTGGCTAGCGAAGTGAGCAAATATGTTCGCGCAGGTGCTCCCATCGTTAGCTTGTCGAAAGGGCTCGAGCAGAGCACGTTCATGCGAATGAGCGAAGTTATCGAGCAGGTCATGCCAAACAATCCTGTTGCGGTACTGAGTGGCCCAAACTTGGCGAAGGAAATTCTTGCTGGGCAACCTGCAGCCAGTGTGATTGCGTGCACCGACGAATCGGTGGCACGCGAACTGCTTGAAGTATTCAGCCGACCAACATTTCGGTTGTACACGAACCCAGATGTCATTGGTTGTGAAATCGGTGGAGTGGTGAAAAACGTTGTTGCAATTGCTTCAGGAATTTCGCAGGGCTTTGGATTTGGTGAAAACTCAAAAGCAACGTTGGTGACACGTGGACTTGCCGAAATGTCTCGCCTTGGTGTTGCCGTAGGTGCCCAATCAGCAACGTTTTCGGGTCTTGCAGGAATGGGAGACGTCATGGCTACATGTGCGTCAATGCAGAGTCGCAACACCCAAGTTGGCGTTCGTTTAGGTAAGGGCGAAAAAATCAACGACATTGTTGCGTCGATGAACATGGTCGCTGAGGGTGTGAAAAGTTCAGCATCGGTAATTGAACTTGCCCACCGGTATGCCATTGAAATGCCAATATGTGAACAGGTTGCTGCGGTATGTGCTGGCAAAGTCAGTGCGTCCGACGCTCTTCGTGCGCTCATGAGCAGACAGAGCAAGAGCGAATTCGACTAGCTCGCTGCGCGACTGTTTCGGCAATACTTAAAGCGTGAGTAACACACCCGGACTGATCTCGTCTATTTCACTGAGCGCAACGGTTCGCCCCGCTGCACACGTGCTAGGTATTCGCGCTGGTGGTTGGCACGCAATTGTCAATGAGCGCGGAGCAATCCGCATGGACGGTGAAGTCGACGCTCTCGATTGGTATGTGGCCGCAGACGATCGCTGGCATAACCCGGCAAAAGAACCAAGTGTTCGGCAAACGCGTCGCGCGGGTGTACCCGTTGTTGAGACGCGATTGCGCATTCCAAGTGGTGATGCTGTGCAGCGCGTGTATGCAGTTGCCGACCACGGTGGCTTGCTGGTCAGTGAAATCAGCAACGAGTCCACTCTTCCTATTGCTGTTGCCTTTACGCGAAGCGACGTGTTGTCCTCGCGTCAGCCGAGCCCACTAGGGCCACAGGGAATCGATCTTCCAAGCGGCAGTGTGGTGTTTCCTGTTGCGCACGGTTCAACCTTGCGTGTTGCGCTTGCATCGTCGCAAGCAACAGGTGGAACAGTCAATCTTGAACAGTTGCCATCTGGTGAACAACTTCAACGCGGTTGGCTGAACAGTGTGGAACGTGCGGGGTATGCAATTGTTGCCGACAAATCACTTTCTCCACTGATCAATCGCCTACGCAGCGATGCGCTGGTGCTGAGCGGTTATCACGAAAGCGAATGGGGTACCGAATTAGTTGGAGAGGATGCAACAGATGACGTTGCGTTCTTGCTCACGTTGCATGAACTTGTTCGCATGGGCGAAAAAGTGAATCATCATCTTGAGCGAGTGGTTGACATTGTTGAATCGTTGTTGCGCAAAAACAAAAAGTCTGCGGCAATTGAATGGGATGTTGAGCGCGCATTGTTCGCTGCGCGGTGTATTTTCTGGGCAATAGGCGAGCATCGTGCTGCGGGCGACGTACTTGCATCGCAGCAACGCTTGGCCCCTGCATCTGCATTGCCGAATGCAGCGCCCAAAGACATTCGAGTTATTGCTTGGCTCGATGAGCAATTGGTAAGTCCGCGTCGCGAAGGTGGAGCAACGGTCTTGCGTTATGGCGTGCCACGCATGTGGCTTGGCGTGAACATGGAGTGTCACCGTGTTGCAGCTTCGCCAGAGCACACGGTTTCATATGGCATGCGCTGGCATGGTGAAAAGCCTGCAGTGTTGTGGGAGACAAGCGGACCATTTGGTTTGCGACTTGATGCTGGAGCTACCGACGAGTCGTGGCATTCGGTTGAAGCCACTGGCGATGCACTCTTGGCAGGGTTTGTTGCACAGTGACCACACTGCCAACGATTGATCTCGAGCGCGAACTACTGCGTGCGGGTAAATCGTGTGT
>JBEAOI010000148.1:0-15100 GCA_041165005.1 Actinomycetota bacterium | reverse complement strand
TCGTTGTTGCATTTGGCAACATCATCTCGCAGAAAATTTTGCAACATGCGCCAATGATCAATATTCATTACTCAGCGCTTCCTAGGTGGAGGGGTGCGGCACCAGTTGAACGCGCAATTCTGTCTGGTGATGCAACAACTGCGGTGTGCATCATTCAAGTGGCAGAACAATTAGATGCTGGCGATGTTCTCGCGTCATCGCCTTGCGTCATCCAAGAGGATGATTCTGTGGAGACGCTGCGTAACCGCCTCGGTCAACTTGCACTTCCGTTGCTCATTGATATCTGCAGCAACGGTGTGAGGGAGCAAATTTCCCAAACTGGCGAAGTAGTTGTTGCGCGAAAAATCTCCGCACAGGATCTTGCCATTCATTGGTCTAGCGATGCTGAGCAAATTCTGCGACAAATTCGTGTGGGCAACGCCTTCACATTCTTTGACGGAAAGCGATTCAAGATCCACGAAGCAACACAGTCGTCTGTCAGCCTTCCAATCGGCACCATTGCAGTGCGTGATGGCAACGTATTGGTTGGATCGCAAAAGGGCTCTGTGCAACTCACGACAGTTCAGCCAGAAGGTAAGCCACGTGTGTTGGCTAAAGACTGGGCGAGAGGTGCGCGACTGTCAGACACAAGCGTGTTTAGCGACAGGTAGCCTGCGCGTATGAATCAATCGTCTGCGAACTCGGCTGATGGACGACTGCTTGGACATGTTGAGCAATTTGATTTTGATCGTGGTCTGGGAATGATCTGGTCAAGTGGCCAGGAGTATCTGTTTCACTGCGCTGAAATTGTTGACGGCACTCGAGACATCAATATTGGAACATCCGTTTCATTTGTGGTTGCCCATCGCTTCGGGCACGTTGAAGCTTCTGAAATCGAAAAGCTTCCGAATTAGTCGGGCTGTACGTTTCCTTTAATCTGCACGAACGCCAAACGGATATTGGCGAGAGCTTCTGTGAGTGTGGTGAATTCTTCGCCTAAACGTTCACCCAGGCCCTCAACCACGCATGCCACGGCATCGATTGCGAGTGCCGATTCTGCCAACCTGGGCGGATTTGCCGAGAGGTGGATGGCTGCAAGTTCATACAACCCCATGACATGGTTGACCACCACAACATTTGCTGGAGTTTGGGCAATTCGGGCTCTTGCCTCAGCCAAAGCGGTTTCAGCGTCGTGGAGCTGGTCGTCAAAATCATCGGGAAAGTGGTCAGTTGGGTTGTCAGCCATGCCCGCTACGCTAATAGCCCAAGTGGGGAACGAGTTTCCTCCACCTGACCACAGATTTCAGTAATTCGGTGAGTGTTGCCGAGTAGCTGTCGAGTGCGTTTGGGTCGAGTGCGCAAGATGCGACGCTGTGCGTTGTGGGCGCTTCGGCTCTGCCGCGCCCGCCGACTTCTCGAACATGCTCACCTCCACAAATAGGAGGCAACGCCACTTGCATAAGAGAGTAAAGCCATAGCACCGCCAACAAATGAGCCACGTTTCAACGAGCGAATTCGCGCACGCGAAGTACGTCTCGTAGATGCAGATGGTTCACAGGTTGGAATTGTGAGCATTGCCGACGCACTCGAAAGAGCGCGTATTGCAGAACTCGATCTCGTCGAAGTCGCTTCGCAAGCAGACCCACCCGTATGTCGCATTATGGACTACGGCAAATTCCGCTACGAAGAGTCGCAGAAGTTGAAAGAGTCGCGCAAGAAGACTGTGCAGATCACAATGAAAGAGGTCAAGTTCAAACCAAAGATCGGCAAAGCCGACTTCGACACCAAGGTTCGTCACATGCAGGAGTTCCTGCGTGAGGGACACAAAGTTAAAGTCACCTTGCAGTTCCGCGGTCGCGAAGTTGCCCACCCCGAACTAGGTACCAAAATTTTGCACGCAGTAATCGAGCAATTGGGATCAGTCGCCAAGGTGGACACGCACGCGCGGCTTGAAGGTCGCAACATGACCATGGTTCTCTCTCCAGAAAAGAAGGCGCCGAAAAAGGCAGACGCAAAACCAGCTCCGAAAGCCCAAGCAGCTCCCGCTGCAGAAGCAACTTCGGAACCGGCAGCACCAGAGCAAACACAGACCGACATTTAAGTAGAGAAGTACAGAAAGCAACAGGAGACAACATGCCAAAGATGAAGACATCAAAAACCGCTGCGAAGCGTTTCAAATTGACTGGTACCGGCAAACTTCGCCGTCAGCAGTCCATGCGTCAGCACTTGTTTGAGCACAAGCCATCAACTCGTACCCGTCGTTTGGACGGCAGCGTTGATGTTCACTCCGGAGACGTAAAGCGCATCAAGCGTTGCCTCGGTCTTCGCTAGAAGAAGCGGTTGCGTTTAATCAAAACAGTTTTCTAATCAATTTTTGTAGTTACTAACGAAAGGATGTTGACATGGCACGTGTAAAGCGCGCAGTACATGCAAGGAAGAAGCACAAGGCAATTTTGGAAAAGGCGAAGGGTTACTACGGTGACCGTTCACGCACATTCCGCTCGGCGAACGAACAGGTATTGCACTCAGGTCAGTACGCGTTCCGCGACCGTCGCGCAAAGAAAGGCGAGTTCCGCAGCTTGTGGATTCAGCGCATCAATGCCGGTTGCCGTCAGAACGATTTCAGCTACAGCCGTCTGATCGATGGTTTGAACAAGGCAGGCGTCACTGTTGATCGCAAGATCATGGCCGACCTCGCAGTTCATGACCCAGCTGCATTTACGAAGTTGGTCGAAACAGCCAAGGGAGCGCTCGTCTGAGCGACGCTCGCCTCGGATTTTCACATCCACGAATTCAACGACTGCGGCGCCTTCTTGGGCGCCGCAGTGCGCGTATTACGGACAATGCGTTTGTGATCGAAGGCCATGTGCTCATTGCTGAAGCGATTAGTGCTGGTTGGAATATCGAAGAGCAATTCGTGGCTCCGGGTGGAATGGCTGTGCTTGGCACATCCGCTCGCACCTTCGAATTAGAAAACGGTGTGCTTGAGCGTGTTGCAAGCACCACATCGCCGCAGCCGGTTATTGCGATTGCTGAGCGTCGAGTCTCTGAAGTTGAAGAGCTCAAATCGTGCGAGTGGATCGTTATTGCCGATCAGATTTCTGATCCGGGCAATTTGGGAACCATCTTTCGTTCGGCAGAGGCAGCGGGAGCATCTGGCGTTGTGCTTACGCCAGGCACAGTTGAGGCTTTCAATTCGAAAGTGGTTCGCTCATCTGCTGGCTCCATGTTCTACATCCCAGTATTTGAAGACATCACGATTGACGAAGTGAAGCAAGCTGGCTTCTCCATTGTCGGAACTTCATCGCACGAGCAACGTGGCAGTCGTCCATTTACCGAAGCAACCCTCACGGGCAAGATTGCCATTGTGGTTGGTAATGAAGCACACGGAATGGATGATGCCGAATTGGTAGATCAGTGGATCACCATTCCGCATCGTGGTCGAAGCGAAAGCCTGAACGTCGCTATGGCGGCAACGGTGGTGTGTTTCGAAGTGGCTCACCAGCGCGACAACGCAAACTAAGCCCATTTCGAAAATCTGGAACGACTAGCGTCAATAGGCGAAATGTCATCTTCACACTCTCTCGCAAGCGAAATTTCCAAGGCTCAGACCGATGCTTTGTCGGCCATTGCTGGCGCAATTGACGCTGCAGGTCTGCGATCGGTTCAAGCGGAGCTTTCTGGCAAGAAGTCTGCACTTACTGTCTTGCGATCGCAGCTGGGAAAGATCCAAGACGCTGAAGAACGCAAAACTGCGGGACAGGCAATTAACGCCTGCGCTCAAGCCATTGAAGCCGCGATCGGTGAGCGTATGTCGCTGCTTCTTGCTGGTGAACGTGCTCAGCAGGTCGCATCCGAAGCAATGGACCTCTCCGAATTCGTGACCGCAAAGCGTCGGGGTAGTACGCACATCGTCACACAGGCCACACAGCGGTTGGAAGATGTGTTTATCGGTCTTGGATTCCAAGTTGCCGAAGGTCCTGAAGTGGAAACTGACTTCTACAACTTCGAAGCGTTAAACATGCCAAAGACGCATCCTGCACGCAGCGAGTTTGACACCATGTTCATCGAACCGGCTTCGGCTGATCAAGAGCCAAACTCTGTTTTGCTGCGCACGCATACATCGCCTGTGCAAATTCGCGTGATGCAATCATGGAAGCCGCCCATTTATGCGGTCATGCCAGGACGTGTATTTCGACGCGATACGCCGGATGCAACGCACATGCCGGTATTCCATCAAATTGAAGGCATCGTTGTTGACAAAGGAATTACGTTTGCGCATTTGGCCGGAATCATTGAAGCGTTTACCAAAGCATTCTTTGGAAATGAATTCACCAGCAGACTTCGTCCATCGTTCTTCCCGTTCACTGAACCAAGTGCGGAATTCGATATTCGTCGCGCGAATGGCGCATGGATTGAACTCGGTGGTTGCGGAATGATGCATCCGAACGTGTTGCGTGCTGGCGGAATCGATCCCGATGAATACACCGGTTTTGCGTTTGGATTTGGTATTGATCGCATGGCTAAAGAGCGTCACAACGTTGAAGATATTCGCGAGATGTACACCAACGACCTGCGATTCCTAAGGCAGTTCTCATGAAAATTTTGCATTCATGGCTGAACGAATTCGCCGACTTCGGTAACGACGTTGACGCAATTGCCGCTCGCATCACTGAACTTGGTTTGGCAGTTGAATCCGTAGATCGTGTCGGCACACCTGTGAAGGGTGTGGTGACCGCAAAGGTGCTTCGTCTTGAGAAACACCCTGATGCGGCAAAAGTTACACGCGTATACGTAGATGCGGGCGATGGCGTTGAACGACATGTGTGGTGTGGCGCTACCAACATGCAAGCCGGCGACATCGTTCCGTTAGCAACACTTGGCACCAATATGCCCGACGGTCGCGTCATCACGCAGCGCGGAATTCTGGGAATCGATAGCGAAGGAATGCTGTGCTCAGGTACCGAAATTGGGCTGAGCTCAGACGGAAGTGGTTTGCTCATTCTTCCGTCGGGAACTGCGTTGGGGCTCGATGTGTACGAAGCACTCGGTGTGGACTCAGACGTGGTGTTCGATCTTGATGTCACCAGAAACCGACCGGATTGCACGGGGTATTTGGGTGTCGCCCGCGATTTGGCAGCAGGTATGGGGAAGCAGCTCGTTCTTCCAAGTGTTGATAAATCGGCAACAGGACAATCGCTCACCGTTCCCGTCGCTATCGCCGCGCCGGAGCGTTGCAGCCGATTTACCGTTCAGGTCATGTCGGGTATTTCCATTTCGCAATCACCTGACTGGATTGCTCGTCGTCTTGCGCGTGCAGGGATGCGGTCGATCAACAATGTTGTCGACGTATCAAACTTGGTCAATCTCGAATTGAATCAACCGAATCACGCTTACGACTTTGATTCAGTGAAAGATGGTTTCATTGTGCGCTTGGCTCGTGAAGGCGAGCAGTTCACAACGTTAGATGCTGTTGAGCGAACGCTTTCAGCAAGTGACCTGCTGATTTGTAATGCACAAGACAAACCTGTCGGAATTGCGGGAATCATGGGTGGTCTTGAATCGGAAGTAACCGATTCAACTACGTCAATTGCTGTCGAAATCGCGTACTTCGAACCAGATGCGGTGCGTGCCACTTCAACTCGACTTGCTTTGCGAACAGAGGCTTCGCTTCGCTTTGAACGTGGCGTTGACCCGTTTGGCGCAGAGTTCGCCTTGGCGCGGTTTGCTGAGCTGTTGCGCATTACGTGTCCAAACCTCGTTGTGCATTCGGGTGCTACCGATGCTCGAACCGATGCATTGCCAATGCAAGTGAGAACCACTGAAGTACGACTGAACACCATTAAGCGTGTGCTCGGCATTGATGTCACGGCAAAAGTTCTCGAGGATCTGGTAGCGCCAATCGGGTTCAGCGTTGCCAAATCTGCTCACGACGGAGTAGTGGAAGTCGGTATTCCATCGTGGCGCAACGATTGCAGCAGCGAGATTGACATTGTTGAAGAGGTAGCGCGTCACTATGGGTACGACAATTTAGGAAAGATCGTGCCAACGTCTCCCGTGCATGGTCGTCTTTCCGATGTTCAGCGACGTCGTCGTATCTTGCGTGAGGTCGTGGTGTCTCTCGGCGCAAGCGAAGCCATGCCAAATCCATTCCTCGCCCCGGGCGATCTTGCAAAGGTTGGTCTCAGCGAAGACAACGCATTGAAACTTGCCAATCCGCTCGTTGCTGAAGAAAGTGTGTTGCGCACATCGCTGGTTCCCGGCATGTTGAAATCCATTGCCTACAACCAATCGCATCGCATACGTGATATCTCGCTATTTGAAATTGGTCATGTGTATCCGCAGGGAACCGAAGTGCTTCCCGATGAATTTGAATCCTTGTGCATCATGGTTGCTGGCGCGGACGCGTCGGTTGCAATGGACATATGGAGTCAGGTTTCGTCTTCGCTCGGCGTTGGAGCCCAATTGGCTCAGGACCAGCCACCGGCTGGTTATCACGCAACTAGAAGTGCGCAATTGAAGCGCGGCAAAATGGTGCTTGGCTCGGTTGGAGAAATTGATCCAACGGTGTTGGCCAATGCAGGCATCGTTGGACGTGTTGCATGTGTAGAAGTCAACCTTTCAGTGGTGCTCGGTGAAGTTCCTAAGCCGCAATCCGCACAGGTCGTCAGCAAGTATCCATCAAGCGATTTCGACCTTGCCTTTGTGGTGGCCAACAGTGTTCCAGCGGCCACGCTGGTGAAAGCTTTACGTCAAGCGGGTGGCAATCTGCTCATCGATTTGGCGCTGTTCGATGTGTATCGCGGTAAGGGAGTGAGCGAGGATTCACGCAGTTTGGCCTATCGCTTGCGCTTGCAGGCTCCCGATAGAACGCTGACCGATGTGGAAGTATCGGATGTGCGTGCGAAGTGTATTTCCGCCGCCGAAAAGCTTGGAGCAACCCTGCGGGGATAGCCCAATTGGTCGTTGCATAGTTATGCGACCTTCTGTATAATTATGCAATGATATCGGTTGGCATAATTGGTGCGTCTGGGTTCACGGGGGCAGAGCTGTTGCGCATTTGTGCATCACATCCGCACTTTGAAGTGAATTATGCAACGGGTGATTCGCAGGCGGGAACGCTTGCACGTTCGTTGTACCCATCGCTTGCAGCCACATATCCAAACTTGGTGTTCGAAGAGTTCGAGATTGAAAAGGCCCTCGCTTGCGATGTTGTGTTTCTCGGCCTGCCGCACGAAGCGTCACTAGAACTCGTACCTCAACTAGTGAACAAAGTGAAATTGGTCGTTGACCTGTCGGCCGCATTCCGCTTAACCGATACATCGAAGTATCCGCAGTGGTACGGGTTCACGCACACTCATCCAGAATTGGTTTCAAGTGCAGTGTATGGCCTGCCCGAGTTGCATCGAGAGCAGTTGAAGACAGCACGCCTCATCGCCACGCCTGGTTGCTATGTAACGGCTGCAAGTTTGGCGCTACAACCACTGGTTAAAGCTGGGGCCATAGATCCGGTTGGTGTGATTGTGGATGCTGCTTCTGGTGTTTCCGGCGCTGGTCGAGCAGCAAAACATTCAAACTCGTTCAATACGGTTGATGAAGATTTCACCGCATACGGATTGCTTGATCACAGACATACTCCTGAGATCGAACAGGTAACCGGTGCACAGATTTTGTTCACGCCGCATTTGGCTCCGATGAATAGGGGAATCCTGGCAACGTGTTACGCACGTCCAGCAGCAGGAACAACGCCGACGACTGCATCGCTATTAGCAACACTCGCACGTGCATACGCCAAAGAACCTCTTGTTGTGGTGGGACAGAACTCGCCTTCAACTAAGGCAACACTCGGCACCAATGTCACGCACATCACTGCGCGCTACGACGAGCGCACGGGCTATGTCATGGTGTTGAGCGCACTCGACAATTTGGCAAAGGGCGCCTCGGGCGGGGCAGTGCAAGCTGCAAACGTTGCACTCGGCCTAAACGAACTTGATGGACTCTCAATGGTGGGGATGTATCCATGAGCGAACTCATGAACGAATCACATGAACGTGTTGGCGCGTTGCTTATTGAAGCATTGCCGTACATTCAGCAGTTTGCGGGGAAGACAGTTGTTGTTAAGTACGGCGGCAATGCATTAGCCGGAGCAAGCGATGCAGACGCCGCAGGAACATTTGCGCAAGATATCGCCCTGATGCACGCTGTAGGAATTAAGCCGGTGGTGGTGCACGGCGGCGGGCCGCAGATCAGTGCGCTTATGGAGCGACTTGGAAAGAAGCCAGAGTTTCGAAACGGTCTGCGTGTCACCGATGCTGAAACAGTGGAGATCGCCAGCATGGTGTTGCTGGGAACGGTGAACCCGCAGCTGGTTTCTGCAATCAATGTGCATGGCGCTTCAGCAATCGGCGTGTCGGGACAAGACGCTGGTTTATTACGGGTGACCCAACGTGATCCCGAATTGGGTTTTGTTGGCGACATCGCATCGGTTGACCCTGCAGTATTGAAGAGCGCTATCGCTGACAACGCAGTGCCAGTTGTTGCCACTATCGGTAGCGATGCTTCTGGCCAGGCGTACAACGTAAACGCCGATACTGCAGCGGCTGCAATCGCTATTGCTTTAGGCGCAGAAAAACTGATCTATCTCACGGATATCGAGGGGCTGCGTGCAAATAAGGATGATGCTGCGTCAATTATTCGTCGCACTACAGCATCGCAAATCGCTCGACTCATGGCAGACGGTTCTATAGACGGTGGCATGATTCCAAAAATGGAAAGTTGCGTAGACGCAATCACAAGTGGAGTTTCGCGATGTCACATTTTGGACGGGCGTATTCCACACGTTCTGCTTATCGAGCTATTCACCATTGCTGGTGTTGGAACCATGATTACTGCCGATCAGGAAGTGGGGAAGAAATGACGTCACATGCTTTTGCTACATCAGGCAACTATTGCCCCTTCATGCCAGTGTTCGGACCGCCGCAAGTTATGTTCGAGCGTGGCTCTGGAACACAATTGTGGGATGTCGATGGAAAGCGTTATCTCGACTTTCTCTGCGGAATTGCGGTCACATCATTAGGACATAGCAATCCAGTGGTTACGGCTGCAATTGCAGATCAAGCAGCAACGTTGATGCATGTCAGCAATTTTTTCGCTAACCCAGTTGCAACTGAGACCGCAGTTTTGGTTGACCAGTTGTTGGGTGGCGGAGGACAAGTGTTCTTCTGCAACTCTGGAGCCGAAGCCAACGAAGCTGCAATCAAGTTGGCTCGCAAGTTTGGTGGCCGCGGTCGACACACCGTTGTAAGTGCATTAGGCAGCTTCCATGGAAGAACTCTTGCTGCACTTGCTGCTACCGGTCAACCAGCAAAACACGAACCTTTTCAGCCAATGCCGCAAGGTTTCAAGCATGTGGTGTTTGATGACATTGCTGCTCTTGATGCCGCTGTTGATTCATCAGTTGCCGCAGTTTTGCTTGAACCAGTTCAAGGAGAGGGTGGAGTGATTCCTGCATCGCTTGAATACATGAAATTCGCAGAAAAGATCTGCCGTGAGCGTGGTGTCTTGCTCATGATTGACGAAGTGCAAACCGGATATGGAAGAACCGGTACCTGGTTTGGCTTTGAGCATTATGGAATTTCTCCAGATGTGGTGATCATGGCAAAGGCAATGGGCAACGGAATGCCAATTGGTGGCATTTGGGCAAAGAAGGAAGTTGCCTCGGTGTTCAAGCCTGGCGATCATGGAAGCACGTTTAGTGGCACCGCAATCGCAACATCGGCCGCGAGGGCGACGATCAAAGAAATGCAGCGCTTGAATGCGCCGAAGTTGGCAGTTGAAAAGGGTGCTTTACTTACCTCTCTTGTGCAGGCTCTACCTCATGTTGTTTCCGTGCGTGGTCGTGGACTGTTGCTCGGAGTCGAACTGGCACAGGGCATCGATGCCAAAGATGTTCAGTTGCAACTTCTGAAGAATGGCTTGGTAACCAATGCGGTAACGGCAACGGCGCTGCGTCTTGCACCGCCGTTAACAGTCTCTGAAGAAGAGATTCGAGAAGCCGCCAACATCATCGCTTCAGTTCTGAAAGGTGTTCAGTCATGACGCACAGAAACTTCTTGCATACATACGATTTGTCCGCAACTGAACTTCGTAGTGTGCTTGCACTAGCTCAGGCACCAATTGAAAAACTGGGGCGTCCGCTTGAGGGCAAAGGCGTAGCTCTCATTTTCGAGAAGCCGTCCAATCGCACTCGACACAGCATGGAAATGGCGGTAGTGCAGCTCGGTGGACACCCTGTGTACACGCGTGGCGAAGAAGTGGGTATCGATGTGCGCGAGTCGGTTGAAGACATCACCAATGTGATGTCGGGGTATCACGCAATGTTGTGCGCACGAGTTTTTGATCACAGCGTGTTACACCGCATGGCAGCAGTTTCTTCAGTTCCTGTTGTCAATATGCTCAGCGATTTTGCTCATCCGCTTCAAGCAATTGCCGATGTGCTGACGATGCAGCAACATCTTGGCGACTTGCATGGGAAAACAGTTGCCTACGTTGGCGACTTCAACAATGTTGCTCGTTCGCTTTGCGAAGCATCTGCCATGCTCGGCATGCACATTCGTCTTGGTTGCCCAGAGGGTTACGACGCACAGGACAATGAGCTCCTGGGGCTCACAGAACTTGGAGCCGCTTCGATAGAGCAATATCGCGATATTGCCATTGCTGTGAGCGGCGCGCATGCTGTGCATACCGACACGTGGACGTCGATGGGTCAAGAGAGCGAATCGGCAGAGCGTGAAGCAGTCTTTGCTGGGTTTGAAGTGACAGATGAAATCATGTCGCTTGCAGACTCACATGCAATATTCATGCATTGCTTACCGGCGCACCGTGGCCAAGAAGTATCGACGTCGGTCATTGATGGTCCACAGAGCAAGATCTATCCGCAAGCACATAACCGAATGCACGCAGCACGTGGAGTGCTCGCGTTTCTTATGGGAGTGAAAGTATGACCACAAAAGTGCAACGGCAAGGTGCGGTCGCACAGTTAATTGCAGATCACGATGTCACCAGCCATACGCAACTCGTTGCCTTGTTGAAGAAGGCAGGAATTGTTGCCACTCAGGCGACGGTGTCTCGCGATTTAGAAGAAATTGGTGCAGTCAAAGTTCGAACCTCGAATGGTGAGACGGCTTATGCCATTCCAGAGTTTGAACCAGATCGCATAGCTCCGCTCGAACAGTTGCGTCGTGTGCTTGCAGAGTGGGTTGCCGATATTCAAATCAGCGAACCCATCGTCATTATTCGTACGCCACCTGGCTGCGCACACGTTGTTGCCTCGGCGCTTGATCGCTCGCGCATCGAAGGCCTCGCAGGCACAGTCGCTGGTGACGACACCATGTTTTGTGTTGCAAGCCAAAACTATGGAGCAAAAAAACTTGCGGCGCATCTTGGCAAGCTCGCAGGTTTGCAGAAAACAAAAGGTTCGAAATGAGCGACAATCATTCACAGCCGCTATGGCACGGCAGGTTTAGTAGTGGGCCAGCAGAAGAACTCTTGGCGTTCACTGAAAGTTTGTCGTTTGACAAACGCCTATGGAAAGACGACATTGCTGGATCGCTCGCACATGTGAAAGGTCTTGGCCACGCAGGAATTCTGCCGCTTTCTGAAGTGGCTCAAATCGAATCGGCACTACAGCAAGTTGCATCTGAATTCGCTAATGGAACTTTTGAGTTCGTTGCTGGTGAGGAAGACATTCACACATCGATCGAGCGTCGTGTTACTCAAATCGCTGGTCCAGTTGGTGGCAAGGTGCACACTGGCAGAAGCCGCAACGATCAATGTGTCACCGCATTGCGCTTATGGACCAAACGAGAACTCGGCGCCCTTGCAGAGCGTTTGATTGTTCTCTGTGATGTGCTCACGCAACGTGCAGACTTGGCCGGATGGGGTAGCGACGGCGTGTATCTTCCGGGGTATACCCATGTGCAACGTGCGCAGCCAGTGTTGCTTGCACATCACCTCATGGCTCACGCGTGGGCGTTTACTCGCGACATTGATCGTCTCATCAGCACAATTAAACGTGCAGATGTTTCACCACTTGGTGCTGGTGCGCTTGCGGGTTCATCGTTGCCACTTGACCCCGATTTCACTGCGCGTGAAATGGGATTCGCCGACAGATTCTCCAATTCACTTGATGCTGTTTCCGATCGAGACTTCGTTGCCGAAGCGTTGTTTAATCTTGCGCTTATTGGAACGCATCTCTCGCGAATTGGCGAAGAGTGGGTGCTGTGGACCTCGGAAGAATTTGGTTTTGCAACACTTGACGATCGTTATGCAACAGGTTCTTCAATGCTTCCGCAAAAAAAGAACGCCGATATCGCCGAACTTGCGCGTGGCAAAGCGGGTCGCCTCATTGGCAACCTCACTGGTTTACTCACCACGCTGAAGGGCTTACCACTTGCGTATAACCGTGACTTGCAAGAGGACAAAGAGCCGCTGTTCGACTCATACGACCAGGTTTCATTGGCAGTAGGTGCACTCACAGGAATGATCCAAACAGCAGCGTTTAATGCAGATCGCATGCGTGCGGCTGCCGATGTGCAGTCGTTGTCTGCAACCGATCTAGCCGAATACCTCGTGCGTAAGGGGACTCCATTTCGTCAGGCGCACGCAATCGTTGGCGAACTGGTGCAAAAAGCAATTTCTGGTTCGCAATCTTTGCAACAACTTGTTGCAGATTCCCCAAACTTCGATGCTGATGCATTGCAACTCATCGGTACAGGCGTAGGAGTGCAACTTCGCTCGTCACCTGGCGCTGCAGGTCCGCTGGCAGCAGAGGATCAACGAGCCCGTTTTGCTTCGGTAATTGCATCACTTCGCACTTCGCTCGCGATCTAATATCGATACATGGCTCAATTCGGTGACGTAGTTCAAGAGTTCGCGTCGCGCGGGCTCATTCATGACTCCACCGATAGGGCAGAGCTTTCTAAGCGCAGCACAACATCTCAGATGTCGGCGTATGTAGGTTTCGACCCAACTTCAGACTCGCTGCATGTTGGCAACTTGCTAGGCCAAATCAGTTTGCGTCGCTTTCAAATGCTTGGTCACAAGCCAGTGGTCCTTGCAGGTGGAGCAACCGGAATGGTGGGCGATCCATCAGGTCGTAGCGAAGAACGCAATTTGCTCGATGCCGACACGTTGGCACATAACGTGTCGTGCATTAAGGGACAGCTAGAACGTATTTTGGATTTTGACTCTGGGGCGAATAAAGCAGTACTCGTTGACAATGCAACATGGACAAAAGATGTTCCTGTTCTCGACTTTTTGCGTGATGTTGGGAAATACATCACGGTGAATCAAATGATGGCAAAAGACTCTGTGAAGTCGCGTATTAGCGATGGCAACGGTTTGTCGTTCACTGAATTCAGTTACATGTTGCTGCAAGCCAACGATTTCCGTCATCTTTGTGAACACCTCGACTGCGAAATGCAAATGGGTGGGTCCGATCAGTGGGGCAATATCACCGCAGGCATTGATCTCATTCGTAAGCGGTTAGGGCGCGAATCGTTCGGTCTGACGTGGCCTCTCGTAACGAAATCAGATGGCACGAAGTTTGGAAAGACTGCAGATGGAGCAGTGTGGCTTGATGCGAAACGCACATCGCCATATCAATTCCGTCAGTTCTGGATGCAAGTTTCCGATATCGACATCGAACGCATGTTGCCGCAGTTCTCATTGCGACCAATGGAAGAAGTTGCTTCGATTTTGAATGAACAACGCCTCAGTCCAGAGAAGCGCATTGCGCAACGAACACTGGCGAATGAAATCACATCTATGTTGCACGGCGAAGAGTCAGCCAATGCTGCAGAGCAAGCAGCAGATGTTTTGTTTGGAGCGAATCCTGTTTTTGCAAGTGAAGCAACATTGAAGTTGATTGCACAAGAAGTTGCTGTGACACAAATGGGTACAGCGGTGTTGCACGATCCAGTTGGCGTGTTAGTCACTACAGGATTGGCAACGTCAAACTCTGAAGCGCGTCGACTGTTGCAGCAACGAAGCGTGCGGGCCAATGGGGAACAGCTAGATGAGCACGCTAAGCTGGACAAGGTGGCGCTGCTCCATGGTCGCTGGATGCTGTTGCGCAAGGGCAAAACGGCCTATCATTTGCTCGATTTTGCTGGCTAGAAACCATACCCAGTAAGGGGTTTAGGCCAAATCGTCCGAAAACCCATGCTGGCTATGGGTGGCATCAAACCACGTGCCCGAGGTCTCCGCAAAGCCAAAAGAAATAAGGGTTTTTCTTTTGAGGGAGGTTGACGCAGGCCATTTCACCCCGCTAGATTTGCACTCCGCCTCATGGGCAGGTTTGTTGTTCTGCAACGAATCAGCACATGTGCGGCAACCGAGTGTTATTACCGGGTAATCGAGCAGTTGAAAAGCTGTTCATTAACTCGAGTAACACAAGGTGATTGCTCCTTGAAAACGAAAGAGAAGACTGAACGCCAGTGCGGGCAGTAGGACACGATCCGCAAGGATCGCAGTTTTGCTGTCTGTCAATTCCGGTCGGATGAAAATCCGGCCAAACAAAACATCGTTGAGAAATCAACAAAATCAATTATCGATCAGTAGAGCTACTGATCGGTCAGGAAACGTTGGTGCGGATAAGCCGAAAGGCTGACAATACCAACGCGGACTTTCCAGAATTCAACCTGCTCAGTTGCGAGACGTTGTTTGCTTTATGCAGATAACGAATTTGACTGAACCAGGAAGTTCTTGACGGAGAGTTTGATCCTGGCTCAGGACGAACGCTGGCGGCGTGCTTAACACATGCAAGTCGAACGGAATCCATGGTGTAGCAATACACCGGAAGATTTAGTGGCGAACGGGTGAGGATCACGTGAGAAACGTGCCCCAGACTCTGGGATAACAATTGGAAACGATTGCTAATACCGGATGACGTCGGAGAATCGCATGATTCACTGACGAAAGATATTTCGGTTTGGGAGCGTCTCGCGGCCTATCAGCTTGTTGGTGGGGTAATGGCCTACCAAGGCAACGACGGGTAGCTGGTCTGAGAGGATGATCAGCCACACTGGGACTGAGACACGGCCCAGACTCCTACGGGAGG
>JBEAOI010000147.1:0-6150 GCA_041165005.1 Actinomycetota bacterium | reverse complement strand
TGCGTCACAATCGGCTGGTGCGTTGTTGAAGTCTGGAGAACGCGTGTTGACGTGTGGTGGTCCGGGAGTAATGCAAGCCATTTCTGATGCCGGTGCAATTCTTGTTGGCAGGTCTGATGATCCTGAGCTGCCGATCGATGTTGAAGTTGACACGGTGGTGGTGGCCTTTCATCGGACATTTGACTTTGCAGGTTTGACGCGTTTGTCGGCTTCAATCCGAAGCGGCGCACGATTCATTGCAACCAATGATGACGCTACGTATCCAACACCAAGTGGAGTCATCCCAGGTGGTGGCTCGATTGTCGCTGCAGTTGCAACTGCCAGTGGAGTGCAGCCAGTAGTTGCTGGCAAGCCGTACGCGCCAATGGCAAATCTGGTGCGCGAAGTGCTTGGCGTTAGCGATTTGTCTGATGCGTGGATGGTGGGAGATCGAGTATCAACTGATGGGGCTTTTGCTCAGACCCTCGGTTGTCATTTCGCGCACGTACGAAGTGGAGTTGCTCATACGCAAGATGAATTGCGCAATGTTGATTTTGAGGGAACCGACTTGGCTGCATTTGCCGACTTTGTTATTGAGAAGTATCGCTAGAACGTGAGTACGCGCAGAGTTCGTATCGATTCCGCACTAGTGCAGCGTGGACTTGCTGAAAGCACCGAAGCGGCTCGAGCATTGATTGACAAGGGCGTGGTGCTTGCCAATGGATCGGTGGTGATGACACATAGCCGACAGGTGGCTCCGTCTGATGAGCTCTTAGTGAAACTGGTTGACCAATTCGTTTCGCGTGGTGGAATCAAGTTGGAGGCTGCGCTTGCGGCATTCGGGATTGATGTGGACAATCTGCGTGCGCTCGATGCTGGGGCTTCAACGGGAGGATTTACAGACTGTCTCCTGCAGCGCGGTGCACGTGAAGTGGTTGCTATCGATGTTGGTAAGTCGCAGATGCACGAACGTGTTGCATCAAACAGTCGTGTTGTGGTCATCGATTCATTTAATGTGCGCCAACTTGCTGATGACAGCCAAGATGTGCCGACCCCGTTGCGCAGCGAATTCGATCTGGTTGTTGCCGATTTGTCCTTTATTTCGTTGAAGTCTGTAAGTCAGGCGCTCACGGCTCGTCTGTCAAGGTCCGGAAATCTGGTCGTGTTGGTGAAACCTCAGTTTGAAGCCACCAAGCTCGAGGTGGATAAGAGCCAAGGGGTAATTGCCGACCAAGCAATCCGCGACCGAGTTGTAGGGGAAGTGAATGAGTCCTTTGCTGGGCATGGGTGGGCGGTGCGTGGGTGCATTGAATCGCCAATTCACGGAGCCGAGGGCAATGTGGAATATTTGCTCTGGTATAGGTTTGAGTCGTGAATATGTGGGAATCAGGTAGGTAATGGCGAACATTTTTGTTGTCGCGCATCATTCACGTACCGAGATACCTGAATTGCTGTCAGATCTTCGACAGTGGGCGTCACATCGCGGCCACGAATTATGGATGAACGATTTTGACGCACAAGCGCTCAACAGTCCTGAACTCGCGAATCCGCGTCATGCAATGGACGCCGATCTTGTTGTGAGCCTTGGCGGTGATGGAACAGTGTTACGCGCTGTGCACATGCTTGATGGCGCTCCTGTTCCAATTCTTGGCGTAAACGTTGGAACGCTTGGATACCTCACCGAAATTGATCCTGAGGAATTAATTGATGCATTGAACAAGTGGGAATCCGGTGTATCAGGAACGGACTATGTCATTGACGCTCGCATGATGCTCAGTGTCACCCTGCATAAGGCCGATCGTTCTGCATCGGTTTCGTATCGCGCTTTGAATGAGGCTGTTCTTGAAAAGCATCAGTCAGGTCACACCATCTGGTTGGACTTGGTAATCAATGGCCAAGATTTCGCTCGTTATTCAGCAGATGGTCTGATCGTTTCTACGCCAACGGGAAGTACCGCTTATTCCATGAGTGCACGTGGTCCTGTTGTCTCACCACGGCACCGCGCATTACTGATTACTCCGGTTTCACCTCACATGTTGTTTGATCGCTCGCTCGTCCTCGACCCTCATGAGTCGGTACACATCAAAGTTGTGGGAACTCGTCCAGTTGATTTAGCAATAGATGGCCGCGGGGTAGCAAGCCTGACGCAAGACGACTTAGTGGTGTACGCGCCAGATACGTGCCAGGCAATTTTCATTCGTTTGTTCAAAGAACCAAAGTTTCACCAAATCGTGCGAGCGAAGTTTGGTTTGGGAGACGACTAGTGCTCACCGAGCTTCACATTGAAAATCTTGGAGTGATCGACACACTCAACTTGCAATTATCGGAAGGTCTTGTAGCGCTCACCGGCGAAACCGGTGCAGGCAAAACCATGATCGTTGAAGCAATCAACCTCTTGGTAGGTGGTCGAGCCGACGCCGGAATGATTCGTCCTGGAGCAACTGAAGCACGCGTTGAAGGTCGATTTGTGCACGGTGATGAAGAAGTTATTTTGTGCAGAACTATTCCTCTCGACGGACGTTCACGCGCTTATGTAAACGGTCGGTTGGCAACGGTTGGTCAACTTGCCGAGCACGGACTCGATTTGGTTGACATGCATGGTCAACATGCACATCAAAGTTTGCTGGGGGCAAAGGCGCAACGCGAAGCCCTTGATGCTTACGCCAAGGTTGATCTTGAACCTCTGCGTAATGCGCGTGCCGTGGTGACAGAGATAGATGCGGCGCTTGCAACGTTGGGTGGAGACGACCGAATGCGGGCGCGCGAGATTGACCTCTTGCGTTTTCAAGTAAACGAGATCATTGAAGCGGCTCTACAGGGCGCCGACGAAGACGAGCACCTATCGCGCGAGGAAGATGTTCTCGCAGACGCCGTCAATTATCGCGAGGCACTCTGGAAAGCCGTTGCATCGTTGGCAGAAGAGTCTGGCGCGACTGACAACTTGGGCAGTGCGATTTCTGCACTTAGTAACAAAGAGCCATTTGCCAGTTTTGTGACACGGTTGAAGGCACTGCAAAGCGAACTTGAAGACATTTCTGCCGACATTCGAGATGAAGCAGATTCAATTGAAGAAAACCCATCACGGCTAGACGAAGTTCGTCAGCGTCGCCAGCTTCTTGTTGACTTGAGGCGGAAGTATGGCGATTCTCTCGAGGAAGTCATTGCCTTTGGAAACGAAAGCGCGGTTCGACTTGCCGAGTTGGAGTCTTTCGAAGCGCGCGCAGCAACCCTTGATCAGGAGCGAGCAGCGGCGGTACGCAAGCTTGAAGCCGCTCAAGCGGTTGTGGGTAAAGCTCGTCGAGATGGTGCAGCACCGTTGGCGCAACAGGTGCAAAAAAATCTCCGTACTTTGGCTATGGCCCATGCGGTAATCGATGTTTCGGTGGGGCAAGACCCAGGTGACGATGTTGTGTTCTTGCTGGCTGCAAACCCAGGTTCTCCGGTTATGCCACTAACCAAGGTTGCTTCAGGTGGCGAACTTGCCCGAACCATGTTGGCACTTCGTTTGGTGTTGTCATCTGGGCCAAACACGCTGGTGTTTGACGAAGTTGATGCGGGAATCGGTGGAGAAGCTGCAGTTGCCGTTGCTCAAGCACTTGCGTTGCTGGGGAAGCGTCACCAAGTTCTAGTGGTAACGCACCTGCCTCAGGTTGCCGCAGCCGGCCATGCCCATATTCAGGTTTCCAAGTCAGTGCGCAATGGCAAAACGTATGCACAGGCTGCAGTGTTAGGCGAGGAAGAGCGCATTGCTGAGATCGCGCGAATGCTCTCCGGCGGAGTTGCCGAGGCGACTGCGCTTGAACACGCGCGTGAATTATTACGAGATAGTCATAAATCTGGCGCCAGCAGTCAGGCGTCCCCGAAGCGTTCTCGGCGGTAGACCTCGACAGGTTATGCTTATCTCCCGTCGTGAGGTAAACGGTTCTTCGACAGAACCCAGAGAGCGGACGGAGAGCAAAAATGCCAAAGCACGTGTTCGTGACAGGTGGCGTTGCTAGCTCCCTTGGAAAAGGTTTGACCGCTTCATCGCTTGGAAGATTGTTGAAGATGCGCGGTTTGCGCGTGACTATGCAAAAACTGGATCCGTACATCAACGTTGATCCGGGAACAATGAATCCTTTTGAACACGGTGAAGTGTTTGTTACTGATGACGGTGGAGAAACAGACTTAGATCTCGGACACTATGAGCGATTTATTGATGAGAATTTGTCGCGTTCATCCAATGCAACAACAGGCAGTATTTATCAGGCCGTTCTTGCCGCTGAACGCAGAGGGGACTATCTCGGACGCACAGTTCAGGTAATTCCGCACGTTACGGACGAGATTCGTCGTCGCATTAAGCGTCTAGCAACCGACGATATCGATGTGGTGATCACCGAAATTGGTGGAACTGTTGGCGACATTGAAATTTTGCCATTCCTTGAAGCCGTGCGTCAGTTCCGAAATGAAGTTGGTCGTGACAACGTGTGTTACGTGCATGTCACCTTGGTTCCGTTCATTGGTCCAAGCGGCGAGCAGAAAACTAAGCCAACGCAACACAGTGTCACCGAACTTCGTTCGCGCGGTATTCAGCCAGACATCATTGTGTGTCGAAGTGATGAGCCAATCAGTGATCAGCTAAAGCGCAAGATCTCAAACCAATGTGACGTTGACCAAAAGAACGTCATCAATGCTGCTGACGCGCGCAACATTTATGAGTTGCCGCTCATTTTGCATGACGAGGGTCTTGACACTCAGATTTGCGATGTATTGCGCATCGATGCGCCACTTGATCTCACACCGTGGCGCGAAGTGGTGGCCCGTGTAGAGGCGTCAACGGCGCCAGTGCGAATCGGTCTCATTGGTAAATATGTTGAACTCCATGACGCGTATTTGTCGGTTGTGGAAAGTTTGAAACACGCCGGATTCCATCACGCGGCCAATGTCGAGATCGTATGGATTCAGGCAGAGAACGTGGAAGGCCTGCTCGCCGAAGAGCAATTGGCAACTCTGGATGGCATTGTCATTCCTGGTGGTTTTGGTGCTCGCGGTGTTGAAGGCAAGATTCGTGCCGCGCAATACGCGCGCGAACATGGCGTTCCGTGCCTCGGACTGTGCTTGGGTATGCAGGTAATGACTATTGAATTTGCGCGTCACGTTCTTGGACTTACCGATGCTCACTCAACAGAGTTCGATCCAACAACGCAGAACCCAGTTATCGACCTGATGATCGATCAGCGAGATGTCATCGACATGGGCGGAACAATGCGCCTTGGTGCTTACTATGCACAGCTCGAACCAGGAACCAAAGTTGCTGCTGCTTATGGAGAGTCAGTAGTGAGCGAGCGCCATCGTCACCGTTACGAATTCAACTCCACGTATCGTGCACGATTTGAAGAGTCTGGTTTCGTGTGCAGTGGCTCTTCGCCAGACCGCAGACTTGTTGAATTTATTGAAATGTCCGATCATCCTTTCTGGGTGGGCACACAGGCGCATCCAGAATTCAAGAGTCGCCCCGATCGGCCGCACCCATTGTTCCGCGAACTGATTGGCGCATCACTGCAACATCGAGTGGTGAGATTGCAAAACCCAGCAGTTGCTGCCGCAGAACCATCTGTAGCGCCATCAATCAGCGCATAGCGAGTTGTCCATGTCGTCGCTGACATACAGCGAACGTTTCCTTACCTGGATGACCATTGAGCAGGGAAGGTCACCGCGCACGATTGAGGCATACCGTCGTGACCTTGTTCGTTACGAAGCATTTCTCGTTACGAAGAAATCCGATGTGCTTTCCGCGCAGTCGCCAGTAATTGAGCAATTCATCGCAGTGCTTCGTGCTGAGGGCAAGGCGGCAAAGAGCGTTGCCCGAATGTATGCGGCAGTGCGGATGCTGCACCGGTTCCTTGTTGAAGAGCGTATTCGACCCGATAATCCAACCTCTGGCGTTGATGGGGTGAAGGTTCCGAGTGGGATCCCTAAAGCGCTGAGCGAAGATGATGTAGCTCGCATTTTGGCTGCAGTTACAGGTGTTGACTCGTTTGCTCTACGCGATCGTGCGTTGCTCGAATTTCTGTATGCAACCGGAGCCCGCATTTCTGAAGCATGTGGACTCTCGCTTTCTGATCTGGATATGGAATCTCAGTTGGTGCGCTTGTTTGGTAAAGGTTCGAAAGAGCGAATTGTTCCGTTTGG
>JBEAOI010000146.1:0-4528 GCA_041165005.1 Actinomycetota bacterium | reverse complement strand
GTGTTGTCGAAATACTTGTAGCGCGCAAGCGTGACGAAGCTATTCGTGGCAAGTGGAGCCTTGTTTTGGTCGAGTTCAATAGTGAATTCACCCTTATTGGTAGTAACAACCGCTGTGTATGTTTTTCCGGCTTCGAGACAGTTGCTCGGTGCCTTCTCAAACGTTGCCGCGCGGGCCTCACTGCCATCAGTGGCAGGACACGGGGTGTCACCGGTGATTGCGCGACCTTCTACTTGTGTTGGTGCAGTGGTGGCCAAGGTGGTGTCGCTTGTGCTGGATGTGTCGGAGTCACCCGAGACTGAGATGATGAGGGCAATGCCCACTACGACGGCAATGAAAATGGCGGCGCGTGTCGCGAGCTTACGGGTGCGTTTACGCTGCTGTTGCTTTGCCATATCGTCGAGTTTTTGGCGGCGGTTTTCTTTTTTGCGGTTGCGCTTGTCAGTTCCCATGATTTATGAAGGTTACTCGCGACCGAACTAGCGTAAAGAACCTGTGGGATTGATCGTTCAAAAATACGGTGGCACTTCGGTGGCCGACCCAGACCGCATGCGAAATGTGGCCAAGCACATCGCTGCTTTGCGTGCACAGGGAACAGACGTTGTTGCCGTGGTGTCTGCAATGGGCAAGGCAACCGACAACTTGGTAGAACTTGCCCGTCAGGTATCAAGCAATCCGCAAGGTCGTGAGATGGACATGCTGCTCACCACTGGCGAGCGAATTTCCATGTCGTTGTTGTGTATGGCATTGCACGACGTTGGGTGCGATGCAATGAGCTTTACGGGAAGTCAGGTGGGAATCATCACTGACACATCGCATACCAAGGCGAAGATTTTGGAAATCAAAGGTGATCGCGTTCGCGAAGCGCTGGCTGCAGGAAAAGTTGCTGTTGTTGCCGGATTTCAGGGTGTGAGTACTGAGCGTGAAGTCACCACACTTGGTCGCGGCGGAAGTGACACCACTGCTGTGGCGCTAGCTGCCGCCTTGAAGGCAGATGCGTGCGAAATTTATACCGATGTAACTGGTGTGTTTAGTGCCGATCCACGTTTGGTTCCACAAGCGAGAAAATTGAAGGAACTGAGTTTCGACGAAATGTTGGAAATGGCAGGCGCAGGAAGCAAAGTACTGGCATTGCGCTCAGTTGAGTTCGCGCGTAATCACAACGTGCCAATTCATGTGCGCTCAAGTTTTACTTGGGAAGAAGGCACGTGGGTGCGTGGAATTGACGAAGAGAGGAAGCGAAAGATGGAAGAGCCAATTATTTCTGGAGTCGTTCACGATGTGGGCGAGGCAAAGATGACGTTGCTCAGTGTGCCAGACCGCCCAGGTGTATCTGCATTGTTGTTCGAGTCACTGGCTGCAGCAAACGTGAACGTTGACATGATCGTGCAGAACACGTCCATTGATGGCACTACCGACATTTCATTTACTTTGCCGATAGGCGATATCAAGACCGCAGAACCAATACTGAAAAAAGTTGGTGATGAAGTCGGCGCAACCGGAATCAACAAAGACGAAAACATCGTCAAACTTTCACTCGTTGGCGCAGGCATGAAGTCCAGTCCCGGAATTGCAGCCAAGATGTTCCGTGTACTTGCCGACAATGGTGTGAACATTGAAATGATCTCCACCAGTACTATTCGCATTTCCGTTGTGGTTGAACGCTCGCAATTAGAAAAAGCAGTGCGTGCATTGCATACAGCGTTTGATCTTGACAGCGGAGAAGACTATTCAGCTCCGCTTCCAGATCGTAAGTAGCAACTAAGTTTGTCGGTGCAATGACACACGACAATTCACCAAAGTGGCGTACCCAGTTCACACCCTGGAAAAGTGCAGGAAATCGAACAGAAACTGGTGCTACCGCCGACGAGGTTGTGCGCCAAACGGGCTGGGTGTTTAACAATGAAACAGGCTCTGATTTAACACTTGCGGAATTCGTGCGCACTGGAGACGAAGAAGTTCGTCGATACATGCATCAGTTTGGATTTAGTCCTGAAACTCTGACCAACAAAACCTTGCTTGAAATTGGAAGCGGAATCGGTCGAATGACAGCAGCATTCAGCAAGCAGTGCTTTGCGGTTATTGCCGCCGATGTTGACGCAGCCTTTCTTGAGCGTTGCCATGAAACTGTAGGGAAACATGGAGATGTAGCCAAGTTACGCACAACTCACGTTGCAGATGGAAGCACCCTGCAACTTCCCGATAGCTGTGTGGACATCGTGTTTTCGTACATCACGCTGCAGCACTGTGAGAAAAGCGATGCGCTGTCGCTGACTACAGAGGCAATGCGCGTTGCACGTACGGGTGGAACCTTGTTGCTGAACTATCGCACCTGGGTTCGTGCCGATGCAGGCCTCGTGCCACTTGGTATTGCGATGCGTCGCTTGTGGAGAATTCCAGTTATCGGAAAACGGCTTGCTGTGACACGTTGGTCAACGCGATTGGGTTGGCAAGCGAATCGTTTAAGCCCTGACCAAGTTCTGGCGCATCTTGCTGCGAATTCACCAAGCGGGAAACGAATTACCAACGTTGTTGTGTATCACTCTGCAAAAACTACGCGTACGGTCAAAACGCAAGGTGTGACGGTGAAACCGATGAAACGTGTGAACGAAAGTCATTGGTGGCTAACTGCAACTGTTGAAGGGGTGTGAACGTGACTGCTCATCGATTGTCCATTGACAACATTGAGCGCTCTGCGCGTGTAATTGATCGGGTATTCACTGGATCTCCGCAGTACAACTGCGAACCCCTTTCGCAGGCTCTCGGTGCTGACATGGTGTTGAAGGTAGAAACCTTGAATCCCATCCGCAGCTTTAAAGGTCGCGGGGCAGATTTTTTCATGAGTGAAACTCGAGAAGCATTTCAAAATCAAAACTTGGTTTGTGCAACTGCCGGCAACTTCGGGCAAGCAATGGCGTATGTGTGTCGCAGTAACAATCGACCACTCATTATTTACAGCGCAACGAATGCGAACCCGCTCAAGATTGAGCGCATGCGATCAATGGGTGCCGAAGTGCGGCAAATGGGCGACAACTTTGATGCTGCAAAGGAGCACGCCAAGGCATTTTGTGCAGAAACCGGTGCACACTTTGTCGAAGATGGTCGAGATATTGCTATTTCGGAAGGTGCGGGCTCCATCGCGGTGGAATTGATGACGAATGAGTCATTTGATGCAGTGCTGATTCCCCTTGGAAATGGGGCGTTGATCACGGGAATGGCTCGCTGGATCAAGCACGTTTCACCACAAACGCAGGTGATTGGGGTGTCCAGCACTACGGCTGACGCCATGCATGCCTCGTTCAAATCGGGGTCAATTATTGAACGCGAATCAGCCAACACCATTGCCGACGGAATCGCTGTTCGCACGCCAGTGCCCGAGGCAGTGACCGACATGGTGGGAATTGTTGATGACGTGATGTTGGTGACTGACGAAGCACTAAAAAGCGCAATGAAGATGGTGTTTGACAAAGCAGGACTCGTTACTGAGCCGGCGGGCATTGCTGGAATAGCTGCGGTGCTCGAGCACCAGGCATTGCGTGGCAAAAAACTCGCCACAGTTCTCTGCGGTAGCAACATAACTACAGAGCAAGTGGAGATGTGGTTGCGTTAGTCTGATCGCCATGCATGTAGGAATAGTTGGCGCAACAGGAATGGTTGGAACGGTAATGCGACAGTTGCTTGCCGAGCGAAAATACCCTGTCACCACACTTCGTTTGTTTGCATCAGCCCGTTCAGCGGGTTCGGTCATTGAATGGAATGGTCAGCAAATTGTTGTAGAAGATGCAGCAGAAGCAGACCCACATGGTCTTGATGTCGTGTTGTTTTCTGCCGGCGCAACAACGTCGCGCGCTCTTGCTGAAAAGTATGCAAACGCAGGCGCAATGGTTATCGACAATTCATCGGCTTGGCGCATGAACCCAGAAGTTCCACTCATTGTTTCTGAAGTAAACCCAGAAGATGTTGCACTTGCTAAGAAGCGCATCATCGCAAATCCAAACTGCACCACAATGGCAGCAATGCCGGTGTTGAAGCCTTTGCATGCCGCAGCTGGTCTTGTGCGTATGGTTGCCAGCACCTACCAAGCAGTGAGCGGAGGAGGAGTGTCTGGAGTTAGCGAGCTTGATGCCCAGTCAAAAAGTGCAGCGCCTACTGCAGAGTCATTGACGTATGACGGCAAGGCCGTGACATTTCCAGAGCCACAAAAGTTTGCACGAACTATTGCATTTAACGTTCTTCCTCTTGCTGGCTCGCTTATGGATGATGGTTCGCTTGAAACCGACGAAGAACAAAAGCTCCGTAATGAAAGTCGCAAGATTTTGCACATTCCAAATTTGCGCGTCTCGGGTACGTGCGTTCGAGTACCAGTGTTTACTGGTCACTCGCTCAGCATCAATGTGGAGTTTGAGCGTGCAATTACAGCAGCGCAAGCGACAGAGATTTTGTCGAAGGCCCCTGGTGTTGTGGTGGAGGACATTCCAACTCCGTTGCTTGCAGCGGGTCAAGACCCAAGTTATGTGGGACGTATTCG
>JBEAOI010000145.1:0-4024 GCA_041165005.1 Actinomycetota bacterium | reverse complement strand
ACCTTGCCGCGGTCGTCAATGTCGTCTACACGAACTTGAACTTCGTCACCGATGTTCAATACGTCTTCAACTTTGGAAACACGTTGACCGTTACCCAACTTCGAAATGTGCACAAGGCCGTCACGTCCAGGAAGGATGTTGACGAATGCACCGAACTGAGCAATGTTCACTACGCGACCTGTGTAGGTTGCGCCCAGCTCTGCAGTTGGTGGATCGACGATGGCAAGAATGCGTGCCTTCGCGTCTTCAACCTTCGAGTTGTCTGGTGAACCAATGGTGATGATACCAGTTGCACCGTCATCGCTGACGTTGATCTCTGCACCGGTCTCCTGCTGGATGGTGTTGATGACTTTGCCCTTTGGCCCAATGACTTCACCAACTTTGTCCAATGGAATGGTGAAGGTGATGATCTTTGGTGCGCTTTCAGCAACGGTTGAACGTGGTGCTGAAATTGCTGCGTTCATCACGTCGAGGATCTTCAAGCGAGCATCTTTTGCTTGCTGCAATGCAGCTGCAAGAACGTCGCTAGGAATTCCGTCGATCTTGGTGTCAAGCTGCAACGCGGTTACTGCATCTGCAGTTCCGGCCACTTTGAAGTCCATGTCGCCGAATGCGTCTTCTGCACCAAGAATGTCGGTGAGTGCGGTGTACTTACCTTCGTCGAAGATAAGTCCCATTGCAATACCGGCTACTGGAGCAAGAATTGGCACACCTGCGTCCATGAGCGAAAGGCTCGATGCACATACCGACGCCATCGAGGTGCTGCCGTTTGACGACAACACTTCTGAAACGAGACGCAATGTGTATGCGAACTTCTCTTGGTCTGGAACAACTGGGAACAATGCGCGCTCTGCGAGTGCACCGTGTCCAATTTCGCGACGCTTCGGGCTACCTACACGACCGGTTTCACCGTTGGCCCAAGGAGCCATGTTGTAGTCGTGCATGTAACGCTTCGATGTCTCAGGTGTGATCGAGTCGATCATCTGGTTCATCTTTGGCATTGCCATGGTGAGCACGTTGAGAACTTGTGTTTCACCGCGCTGGAACAAGCCTGTTCCGTGTGCAGTTGAAATGAGTCCTACTTCTGCTGAAACAGGACGCAAATCTGCAGGGCCACGACCGTCGATACGAATTCCTTCGTTAACAACGCGCTTACGCACCAACTTCTTGGTGAGTGAACGTACGGCCTCTTTGATCTGCTTTTCCTGACCTGCAAACTTGCCTGGCGCATCTGGCGTACCAGCAAGTTCAGCAACGGTTTTGGCTGTTGCTTCGTCAATTGCAGCGTTGCGCTCGCTCTTCAATGCAATACGAATTGCTGGCTGCAACGTTGCGGTTGCTGCTGCTTCTACTGCTGCAAACAATTCATCGGTGTAGTCAAGTACTGGTGTGTACTTCAATGGCTCAATTGGGCCACGGGTTGCAATCACGCTGGCAACCAACTGGCGCTGCAACTTGATTGATTCCTTGATGTACTGCTTCGATGCATCAAGACCGCTAGCAATGACGAGTTCGTCAACCTTTGGTGCTCCTGCTTCGTAGTACGTGAAGCTCTTCTCGGTTCCGCCTGCTTCCACCATCATGATGGCAACGTCGCCGTTGTCGAGTTCTCGACCAGCAACAACTATTTCAAATGTTGCTTCTTCGCCCTCTTCAAATGTTGGATGTGGAATCCATGAGCCGTCTTGGCTGTATGCCAAACGAACTGCACCGATTGGGCCGTCGAATGGAATGCCGCTGATCATGAACGATGCAGACGCTGCGTTAATTGCAAGTACGTCGTGTGGGTTCACTTGGTCGGCACCAATAACGGTGATCACGATTTGTGTTTCGTTGCGGTAGCCATCTGGGAAAGCTGGACGCAATGGACGGTCGGTCAAGCGGCAGGTAAGAATTGCTGCTTGGCTTGGGCGTCCTTCACGACGGAAGAATGAGCCAGGAATTTTTCCTGCTGCGTATGCGCGCTCTTCTACGTCGACAGTGAGTGGGAAAAAGTCGATGCCATCGCGAACGCCCTTTGCGGCGTTTGCTGTTGCAAGAACTTGCGTCTTGCCAATTTTGGCAATGACTGCACCTTGTGACTGCAAGGCGAACTTGCCCGTCTCGAAGGTGAGGGTTTTATCGGTACCTGAAATAGGCGCTGATACGGAAATGGCGTCAGCCATGTGTATGTCCTTTCGTCCCTTAAGTCGTCTCGTGACGATTCATGAGGGGTTGAGGAACAACCGGTCGATTCCCAGTCGGCAATGTCGCAACATGAGTCCGTATTGACTCGTTGCGCAATCAGCGACTGACAACCGACTACGAGTTGTTCGTTATGTGTTTGCCTACGGCGTGCGTTAGCGACGCAGACCGAGATCGTCAAGAAGTTTTCTGTACTTCTCGATGTCACGATCCTTTACATAGTCAAGCATGCGTCGACGGCGACCAACCATCATTAAGAGTCCACGACGACTGTGATGGTCTTTGTGGTGGCTCTTCAGGTGGTCAGTGAGGCTGTTGATGCGCTCTGTAAGAAGTGCAATTTGCACTTCAGGAGAACCGGTGTCAGTTGAGTGAGCCCGGTGCTTGGCGATGGTTTCGCTTTTTGGAGCAGTTGCCATAGGTATGCCTTTCGTGTGCCCGCCGAATTGCGGGACCAATTGGTCGCAGTTGGCCTGTTGACCCTCTGCATCTCACCAGCGCTAAAAGCCCTAGTGGACCCCTTCAATCTATCGGGAGGGTTGTCGGGTTAGGCGGGCTAAACCCCTGCCCGATCTGCGCCCATATAAGTAGTGTGAACTGCTGTGTTCACAGGCATCGTCGAAGAATTAGGCACAGTCGGTTCGCGCAATGGCAGTCGCCTGCGCATCAACAGCACCACGGTGCTGGAAGGTTCCGACCTCGGCGCATCCATTGCGGTGAACGGCTGCTGCCTCACGGTGGTGGCCACCGATGGTTCGTCATTTTGGGATGCCGACGTGAGCGAAGAAACCTATTCGCGCACCAACCTCGGTTCTCTGCAAGCCGGCGACGTGGTGAACCTTGAGCGACCAATGGCGCTTGGCGAACGACTTGGCGGACACATGGTGCTTGGTCACGTTGATGCAGTTGGACATGTTGTCTCCCCTGCTCCCGATTTGGTCATTCGTATTCCGCGCGACTTGATGCACTTAATTGTGGAAAAGGGTTCGGTCACCGTTGACGGCATTTCGTTAACTGCATTCGATTTGTCATCTGACACGTTTCGTGTTGCAGTCATTCCGCACACCACTGCTGTCACCACGCTTGGCGTACGCAAACCTGGCGACGCAGTGAACATTGAAATGGATGTGCTTGCAAAACATGTTCAACGTTTGGTTGAACCACATACAAAACGCAAGTGGTGGCGTAAGTAGTTATGGCACGCGACCTTCCACAACTTCGCGAAAAGATCGATCAGATCGATGCAGCAATTGTTGCGCTGCTCGCTCAGCGAATGGAAGTGTGTCGCGAAGTTGCAGAAGTGAAAGCTGGTTCGTCAACTGCAGTCATTCAGCCACAACGTGTGCGCGAAGTGTTAACCACTCGCAGACAGTGGGCAATTAACAGCGGCGTAGATGCCGACTTCGCAGAACAAATCTTCCGCACACTGCTTGCCGAAACACATCGCATTGAAGTTGTGCACGAGCGTGGCGGTGTTGCACCAACGAAAGTTGCAGACACATTGTTGTCGGCACTTGACACAGTTGCTGTACGCATTGATCACGTGGTGGTTGCAGTGGTCGATCTTGCATCTGCATCAACATTTTTGAAAACACTCGGCTTCACGTTGGAGCCAACCGAAGATTCCGACATTGTTACCGCGACTGCGGGTGGCGTCACTGTGGTGCTCGTTGGTCCAGGAAATGATCCGGCCGTACGTGCGCATTTGGAAGCAAATGGTTCGGGAGTGCAGCACATTGCCATTGAAGTGTTGAACGCAGGTTTCGTGCAGCAGGCACTAGCCGAAGCTGGCGTTCCCCTGCTGACCGATGTTGTGGTGGATGCCGCAGGTCACGAGCAG
>JBEAOI010000144.1:0-2511 GCA_041165005.1 Actinomycetota bacterium | reverse complement strand
CGCGATGTCACGGCAACGCTTGCCGACTTGAAGATGGTGATCCACCACGCCTTCATCAGCACTACCCATGCTGCTGTTGAAAACAAGTTTGAAATTTCCGATCGACATGGACGCAAACTTGCCAGCAACGAAATTGACAAGATCGTTCGTTCCTTCAGGTAGCCCTACGTAGAACCAAGCCATATATATGGCGTAGAGTCGTGACGTGACCGTTACTGAATCTGCCCCAACCGGAACCGAGCGCTGGACCAACCAATGGAAAGAGCTCTACGAAGAAGTCATTAACACTGGTCTGTGCACGGGTTGTGCCGGCTGCGTGATTTCTTGCCCACACGAAGTAATTGGTTACAAGCATGAGGAAGGCAACTACAAGCCTTTCCATCTTGAAGAAGAACTTGGTATCGACAATTGCACGCACGGAGAAAAGGGTTGCACAAGTTGTACTCGCGCGTGCCCTCGATTCCGTTCATGGGAACCAGAAGCCGACATGCACATGTTCGGCAAAGTTCGCGAAGAAAGCCAGATGTACGGCCAATACAAACAGTTGCTGTTGGTTCGCGCAGCCGACGACAAGGTGCACGAACTAGGTCAAGATGGCGGCTTCGTGAGCGCAATGCTCATTTGGCTCATGAAGAACGACTACATCGACGCCGCGCTCACCAGTTTTTTGGAAGGCGACGGAACATCGTGGAAGGCGCTTCCTGGAATTGCTCGCAACCCAGAAGATGTTCTGCGCGCTGCTGGCAGCCGCTACACCTATTCGGCCAACACGCTTGCACTGAAGCAAGCTCAAGAAGAAGGACTCAGCCGTCTCGCTCTTGTTGGCATGAGCTGTCAATCATCGGTACCTCCAATTATGTGGAAGCGCAAAATTGGCAAGGTCAGCAAACCGTTCTTGTTCAATATTGGTTTGCTCTGCTCAAAAACCTTTGATGATGCAATTTTTGAAGAACTCTTCTTGGCTAAGTACGGCCTGAAAAAAGAAGAGATGGTCAAGATGAACATCAAAGGCGCCTTCCAAATCTGGATGAAGGACGGCTCGTTCCACGAAATCGACTTGAAAGAATGTCACCAGTGGACACGTGAAGGTTGCAAAACCTGCCCAGACTTCGCTGCAGAACATGCCGACATCTCAACTGGCGGAATTGGCGAGGACAATGCATGGACATTGTGCGTTGTTCGCACCGAACTTGGTGAAGAAGTAATGAACCGAATGATTGCTGACGGCAGCGTGATTGCTCGCCCTGCAGAAACTGACGCAACTGCAATGAAGTTGCTGAAGCTACTCAGCACCGTAAGCCGCAGGCGTTGGCCAGCAAATGCACACCCTGCCCCACTCGTTGGTGTTCCACCACCGAAGAAAAAAGCAGACGGTTCGGCGCCAGCCGCTCACTAACTATTTCTTTGCGAGGCGCACTGCTTTCGCAAACACATCGTTCAGCATTTTTTCGGTGAGTTTTCCCGTGAACGTGTTTTGCTGACTTGGGTGATAACTGCACACGAGTGTGTATTCACCCGCATCCACCACAACACCGTGCCCAAACTTTGGTCTTGGCTTCACGCCCAATTGTTCACAGGCCGCCTTCAGCGCAATTGATCCAAGACACACAATCACCTTCGCGTTAGTAAGCAACTCGATTTCACGCTGCAAATATGGCGCGCACTTTTTCTGCTCTGCAGGCGTTGGCTTATTCTGCGGAGGCGCACAGCGAACAGCAACAGTCACCCATGCATTGGTGAGTTGCAATCCATCGCTTCGGGTTTCTGATGACTGCTGATTAGCAAGCCCTGCTTTGTACATGGCGCGAAACAACCACTCGCCACTTCTGTCACCCGTAAACACGCGACCAGTTCGGTTTGCACCGTGTGCGCCAGGTGCAAGGCCAAGTACAACAATTCGTGCGGCTGGGTCGCCAAAACCCGAAACCGGCTTACCCCAATACTCTTCGTATTTGTAGGCGGCACGTTTTTCGACTGCAACTTTTTGACACCACTTCACCAATCGTGGACAACGTTCACAATCGTGAATTTCCTGTTGCAAAACACGAAGTGCCCGTGCATTTGTGGTCTGAGATGGCTTCGTCACTGCAAGGCACGATAGTTTGGAAAGCAACTCATGGCACGCCCAACGAAGAACTCACCGACTTTGATATTGATGGTTCGGCACGGGCGCACGCCAACGACGGGAAAAGTGCTTCCGGGCAGAGCCGCGGGGCTGCACCTCGCCGATTCGGGCAAGGCTGAAGCCGAAGCCGTTGCCAAGCGCATTGCAGAGATTAAGGGTGTGTCTGCTGTGTATGCATCACCGCTTGAACGCGCTCGCGAAACTGCAGCACCAATTGGCAAAATTCTTGGTCAAAAAGTGAACATTCACAAAGGTTTACTTGAATGCGACTTCGGCGACTGGACTGGCGCACAACTCACTTCACTCATGAAGAAGCCAGAGTGGACGACGGTACAAAAGGCACCAAGCACGTTCCGCTTTCCACATGGCGAAAGCTTTACCGAAAT
>JBEAOI010000143.1:0-2947 GCA_041165005.1 Actinomycetota bacterium | reverse complement strand
GTGATGCTGCAGCGAAAGAATTGTCCATGTACGGCGAATGCATCTCTATTCCAGGAGACGTATCAACGCAAGAAGGAATCGCCGCACTTGTTGCAGAAATCTCCAAGCGCGAGTCAAAGCTTGACATTTTGGTGAACAATGCAGGTGCTGCATGGGGCGCCGAATTTGACGAGTTCCCTGAAAGCGGCTGGGACAAAACGGTAGACCTCAACATGAAAACTCCGTTCTTCCTCACGCAAGCACTTGCTCCACTGCTTCGCGCAGCATCGTCAAAAGATCGCTTGGCCAAAGTCATCAACATCGCATCAATTGATGGTGTCTCGGTTAACGCTATGGAGACTTACCCATATGCCGCAAGCAAAGCCGGACTCATTCACATGACCAAGCGCATGGCGCTTCGTCTGATCAAAGACAACATCGGCGTTTCTGCAATTGCCCCGGGTGCATTCGCTTCAGAAATGAACAAGGCAGCGCGCGATCATGGTGATGCAATTTCAGCTGCAATTCCAGCAGGACGCATTGGCACTCCAGAGGACATGGCCGGTGCTGCCATTTATCTTGCGTCACGAGCCGGCGACTATGTCGTTGGTTCAACCGTCATCGTCGATGGCGGTGTGACCTACGCGCGATAAATCGCAGTTAGTGCTGATAACGCGCTAGCGCGTCTTGAATTTCTTTAGTTGCAGCGTCGCGGCCTTCCCAGCCCTTCACCGTTGTGTCCTTGTTTGGTTCAAGCAACTTGTAGACCTCAAAAAAGTTTCCAACTTCGTCGAGCAAATGCTCCGGTAAGTCTTCAATATCTTGATATGCCGCATAACGCGGGTCATGCGAAGCAACGCACAGCACCTTGGCATCTGGACCTTTTTCATCCGACATCCAGAACACGGCAACTGGTCGCACCATTACGTGGCAACCCGAAAAAGTTGGTTGGCTCAGCCACACCAATGCGTCAAGTGGGTCTCCGTCTTCACCAAGCGTGTGGGGGAAAAATCCGTAATCAAGCGGGTACTGCGTTGCAGTGAAGAGCGTGCGATCAAGCCAGATCTCGCCCGTGTCGTGATTCATTTCGTACTTATTGCGTGACCCCTGTGGGATCTCAACGATCATTTCAACTTCCATGGCCTCAGCCTACGGAATAAATACGGCCTACTTCAGTACACGATTGACAATTGAGCGAACTTTTTCAATTCCCTCATTGGTACTCGTGCTCGTCCACACCACTTCGCTTGGGTCAACTTCGCAGTTTTTCGCCAGGTCGCGCTTGCGTGTTTCGCGCTGCGATGGCTTTACTTTGTCCTGCTTAGTAGCAATGATCTGAAAATCAACTTCACTTGCACGTAGTTGCTCAAGCATCATGAGGTCTAAATCGGTTGGCCCAATTGCTCCATCAACGAGCACCAAGATGAGGTCCAACTCTTCGCGTTCGTTGAGGTAACCAACGATCATCTTTTCCCAACCGCGCTTTAGTTTTCCTGAAACTGCGGCGTAACCGTAACCCGGCAAGTCGACCACGGTTCCACCAGTTGGTGTTTGAAACAAGTTGATGAGTTGAGTGCGGCCTGGAGTATTTGAAACACGCGCCAAGCTCTTGCGATTACAAATCGCATTCAACAATGCAGACTTACCGACATTTGATCTACCCACCAGCGCAATTTCTGCTTTGGATTCTGGCAACTGATCAACGTTCGTTGCCGAAAGCACAAACTCCATTTGTATCGGCTTAGTCACAGCGCAAGGCTACGAGCCACGACGCCCTAAAGTGGCGACATGGTGACGCGCATTGGTGTTATTGGCACAGGAATGATGGGCTGCGAACACATTCGCAATGTGAACGCCAACCCAAGTGCAGTCATCACTGCAATTTCAGACCCTCATGAAGAGCCACTGGAATGGGCACGACAGGCGCTCGGCGCCGACAATTCTGTTGCAGAGTTTCGCGATCATCGCGAGTTGCTGACATCCGGTGAGGTTGATGCCGTTGTTATTGCCTCGCCCAATTACACGCACCACGCCCTGCTGCTTGACATTTTGAATACCGATATTCCCGTACTGGTCGAAAAGCCCATGTGTACAACTGTTGAGCACTGCCAAGACGTGGTTGCGCTCGCCCAACAACGAAAAGCGCTCACATGGGTGGGTCTTGAGTATCGCTACATGACACCGATTGCTCGATTGCTCGACGTGGTCAATTCGGGAGAACTTGGCGATATCAAAATGCTGAGTATCCGCGAACATCGGTTCCCATTTCTGCAAAAGGTGAACAACTGGAATCGTTTTTCACGCAACACTGGCGGAACATTGGTGGAAAAGTGTTGCCACTTTTTTGACCTCATGAACTTAATTGCGCAATCTCCTCCCGTACGCGTGATGGCTAGTGGCGCACAAGACGTGAATCACCTAGATGAGTTTTACGACGGCGAGCGATCAGACATTTTGGATAACGCCTATGTCATTGTGGAATTTGCAAACAATGCGCGTGCAATGCTTGACCTCAGCATGTTTGCTGAAGTCGGCAGGAATGAACAAGAGATTGCAGTGGTCGGCAGTCTTGGCAAAGCTGAAGCACACATTCCTGGCCCTGGCCATATCTATGTTGGCAATCGTTCAAACCGTGAGTTGCGCAAGATTGATGCAACGATGAGCCCCGATGTTGCATACGCAGGTGCACATTTTGGTGCAAGCTATGTCGAAATCGACAAGTTCGTGAAAGCAGTCAGCACCAAAGACAATGCCGAAGTGACAGTGAACGACGGACTGTGGTCAGTGGTTCTTGGAGTTGCGGCTCACCGTGCAATCGATGAACGTCGAGTTGTTGAGATTGCCGAATTCAATCTTCAAAAGTAATTTTCGAACCTGCTGAAATCATTTGCGCATTAGTTGGCTTGCGGTAGATCAGAATCATCAATATTCCTGCAGCCAAATACACCACACCATTAATGATCCAAGC
>JBEAOI010000142.1:0-7962 GCA_041165005.1 Actinomycetota bacterium | reverse complement strand
CAATCATCGCTTTCGCATTCGGAACTGCGGCAGCTGGGTTCGTTGAACGATCCGGGTTGCGATACGTGAACTGCATGGTGTCATGCAACCCAACTGATTTTCGAGAATGTAACGTTTCACGAGCACGTTGCATGATGTCCGCAGGCGCAACACCAACTCGATCGATGCCATTCGCCAAACCGAGAGCACGTAACTGCTCGGTGTACACAGCCGCTTCCTCGCGGCTAAATGGTTGCTGGTTAGCTAACGGCACGATGCCGAAGCGTAGGCACCATTCCGGCATTTGCGAGCAACCGAACCGCACGCTGCTCTTCAAGGTTGAAAACTACGGCAGATTCTTGGGTGTCTCCGCACATAAAGGTGACGAGGCAGTCGCTGCACGCATCGGTTTCGCGCATGACGCACGAGTCGCAGTTGATAACAAGGACTGGCTGATTATTGGCATTCATGATTGCTCCTGTAGTTACTGTCAGTGGGCTTTGGCTTCGGTTATTGAGTTCATGTGTGCGCCATTTGCGTACAGATGAAGTTTGCCCACCGGGTGTCACGGAGTTAGATGAATACCGCCCCATCGTGATCGATGTCCAAGATGTGCGTGATCCCCGATTTGGGCAACTGGCCTGCAATGCGGGCTGCATCAGCCTTTGCGCAAAGCACACCAACTGTTGGGCCAGACCCCGAAAGCCATGTGCACCATGCATCGGTTGCAAGCGCAGCAGTAAAGGCAACATGTGAGTTTGGTGAAGCCGCGAAGCGAACGTCTTGGTGCATGCGATCTTTGGTTGCTTCACGCAACACCGCTACATCTCCTGCCGCAAAGGCAGCCATAAGCAAAGCCGTGTGTCCAATGTTGAACACCACGTCTGGAAGTGGAATCGACGAAGCGATTGCCGTTCGGGACTTCTCGGTTGAGGTTTGAGTGTCTGGCACCCAAGCAATGAATGCTGGGTCGAACCCAAGAGGAAGTTTTACAACCTCACCTCCCGTGCTAGCAGTAACGCCACCAACGAGCGAAGCCGCAACGTTGTCGGGGTGTCCTTCAAGTTCGGTGCTCAGTCGCAACAACTCTTTGCGATCTCGAATGAGCGACTCCTTGCCATTGCTCTGAGCATGGCCAAGCACCACTCCAGCAACACGTGCGGCGCCACTGAAACCCAGTCCGCGACCCATTGGGATTACCGAGCGAACCCACACATTGCCTGTTCCGCCTGCGTGACGAAACGCGGCAAGCGATGGATGACTGTCGTCTATGACCTTGGCGAATTCTGGAAGTTCCGACCCATCATCGATACCCATTTCCAAATGCATCGACAGAGCCATTCCCAATGCATCAAACCCTGGCCCCAAGTTGGCCGAACTGGCAGGAACGCGAACTCGCAGTGCACTCATAGCGATCTATCGTGCCACAGCGTTACTAGAAACTTTTAATGCATCAACAACGCGCAAGGCTGATCCGTTATCAATTGAGGCCTGCGCAAGTGACACACCTTCTTCGATAGAGGAAGCCACGCCTGCAACCGTAAGACCAGCAGCTGCGTTCAACACCACAATGTCGCGCACTGCCCCAAGCTGACCGTTGAACGTGTCGAGCACAACTTGAGCATTGTGTGCTGGGTCGCCACCGCGAACCGCAGTCACATCTGCAGGTTTCAGACCGAGATCAACTGCGTTGATGGTGAACTCGCGCAACGTGTTATCGCGCACTTCAACTACTGAACATGGTCCACTCAGTGACAATTCGTCAAGACCGCCGTGACCGTGCACTATCCACGCGCGTTCAACTCCGCGCGTTGCAATTGCGCGAGCCATTTTTTCTGCTGCGCGTGGGTCACCAACGCCAACAACCATGAACGAAACGTTTGCGGGGTTCGCCATAGGCCCAAGCAAATTAAATGCAGTTGGTACTCCAATTTCCTTACGTGTTGGACCTGCATGGCGAAATGCTGGATGAAACTTCTGCGCAAAACAAAACCCCATGCCTGCTTCTGCAACGCAACGAGCAACATCAACAGGTTCAAGATCGATTCGCACACCAAGTGCTTCAAGCACATCTGCAGTTCCGCATTGCGAAGATGCAGCGCGGTTTCCGTGTTTACACACCGGAACGCCGGCGCCAGCTACAACAAAGGCTGCCATCGTAGAAATATTCACCGAATGCGATTTGTCTCCACCGGTACCGACAATGTCAATTGCGCGCTTGGCAATTTCAGTCGGCAGATCAACTCGTGCTGATGCATTGCGAACTTCGGCCAGCATTCCCTCTAATTCGACTGCGCTTTCGCCCTTGGTGCGCAAGCCCATAACGAGCGCTGCAATTTGCGCAGATGTCGCTTCGCCGTTCAGCACCGTGCGCATTGCTGCACGAGCTTCATTCAACGAAAGATCCGTTCCCGAAGAAATCTTGCCAAGCAACGCAGCCCAGCCGCCAACTTCTTCGATTGCGCTCACAGCGCTGCTCCGTTATGCGGTATGGCGACGCTGGCGCAACATTTTGCGGCGGTCACGAGCGGTTGCTCCGCCCCACACACCTTGTTGTTCGCGAGCATCCAATGCATATTCAAGACACGCTATGCGAACGACGCATTCCTCGCACACTGATAAAGCAAACTCAGCGTGATCTTCGTTTTCAGGGTAAAAGATTTCCGCATCGAGTCCTTGGCAGGCACCTTTGCTGCGCCACGCCACATCCGCTATCGCCATGCACGGCCCCCTTTGCCAAATGCTGACTACTTCCCCGCGGGTGACTGTAGAACGGCGCTAGGTGTCCATGCCAATTGGGCTATTTGGCCCAATACAGGCCTACAAACGCCACTTATGGGCGAAGGTCGGCGAGCAATTCGGCAATGGTGAATGCAGGCAATTCGATGCTTTCTCCATAGGCCGGGTGATCGCACACCAAATGTGCGCCACCGGCTGCGAAGAGTTCTACCTGTTCTGGTGTGAACTCAAAGCGAATGTAATGCACAGCTGCGGTGATGTAGTCGCGAGTGAGTTGCTCGGCATGAGCCTCATCGGTCACGCAACGCACCTGAGTGCCGTCACTCAGCTTGATGAGCATTGAGCTTTCAATGCCAACCAACTTTGGCAACCATTCGCGCATTTGTTCTTCGCTTGTAAGTTCGATGAACAACGTTGCCGACAACTGACCTGGCTCTGGAATGAGCGGGTTGTACGCATTGAGTTCTTCCATGACTTGCTCATCGAGCATTGACTTCTCTGAACGAATCATTTCTTGAATCTGGTACCACATGGTTTGGCGATTCTCAAACATGACGGTGACAACAGTGCCAAGACCAATGCGACGCTTGCGCTTTGTCTCGATGCTTATTGCACGGCTCTCTTCGCGAATGCGCTCGTATGCGCGCAGGTCGAGAATGTCTTCAAGCTTGAGTTTGCGTGATGAAATTGCGTTGGCGGGGGTTGCCATGATTATTTCTCCTCTGTGAATCCGTATGCACGTGCAACAACTTGCAGTGGGTGTACGGGTTGGTTTCCTGTTTGTTCGTTAATTGCGGTGTTTGCCAAGTGACAATCACCAGTTACAACGTCGCCGTTAGCTTCGGTAATCATCTTTCCGAGCTTTTCGGCAATTGGCATTGAAAGATGCGCGTTCTCTGCGCGCAATCCCCACATGCCGTCGATACCTGAGCACTGCTGCACAAGTTTGATCTTTGCGCCTGTGAGTTTCATGAGGTCACGACTCTTAAGACCGATGTTCTGTGCACGCAAGTGACACGGTGTGTGATATGTAACCGTTTCAGGAATGGTTCCCTTGAACTCGGTATCGAGTGACTTACCTTCGGTCTTGTGCAACTTAATGAGGTATTCAGCGGCGTCGTATGTGTGCTCTGACACCAACTTGGCATCTGGTCCACCGACGTAATCGACATAGTCCTTCTTCAGGATGTAACTGCAGGTTGGCTGCGGCACGACAATGTCTTTTCCAGCGCGAACGTCTTTCACCAATTCTGAAATGTTCTTTGCTGCAACCTTGGTGAAGGTATCCATGTCACCCGAGTGCAGGTATGGAGCGCCACAGCAATTGGTGGTACCGGCGAGCGAGCACGAAACACCGTTGTGCTCATACACCTTCACCAAGTCGTGACCGATGCGTGGGTCCTGGTATTCCACGAGACACGTTGGGAACACAGCTACATCGCCCTGCGATTTCGTGAGGCGAATTTGCGGACGCTTCTTGAACCACGTGGTGAAGCGTTGCTTCGCGAACGGCGGAAGCATACGAATACTTGAAATACCTGCGGTCTTTTCGACCACTTTGCGCACAAGCGAGCCTGGCTTAGCGCCCATCACCACATTGCTCACTACGCCAGCTTTTGTTGCCACTTTGCCAAGAGCATCGGTGTGCCCCATGACTGCAGTGGTGAGCTTGTCGCGAGCGGAGACCTGGCCATTGGCGCGACGCATTGCGTCTGCACGAAGCATGAGGCGAGGGAAATCGAGTGCCCATTCGTGGAGTTCTGGAATGTATGGGCACATCACGTAACACAATTTGCATTGGAAACATTCGTCAACAACGTGATCTTGTTGAGCGGGAGTCATCTTCCCCGCATCTTGATCGTCATGCATGTCGACGTAAGAAAACAATGTTGGGAATGAAGGACAAAACTTAAAGCACAAACGGCAGCCATGGCACAGGTCGTACACGCGCTCGAGCTCTTTACGAGTGTCTGCCTCGTCGAGATACAGCGGGTGATGCGGATCGTAAATGGTGGTCATGACTTAACTTCCTTCGTTTGCGTAATCAAAAACTTGCAGTGGATGTTGCACAGTCTCCCATGCAACATCCACAGCGTTGTGAAATTTCCCTAAATCAGGAAATGCTCTTCAAGCCGTCTGCGAAGCGGCCAGCGTGGCTCTTCTCAGCGCGTGCAAGTGTTTCGAACCAGTCAGCGATTTCGGCAAAGCCTTCGTCGCGTGCGGTCTTTGCGAAACCTGGGTACATCTGGGTGTACTCATAGGTTTCACCTGCAATTGAAGACTTCAGGTTCTGCTCGGTGTCGCCAATTGGCTCTCCCGAAGCTGGGTCGCCTACTTCTGCAAGGTATTCAAGGTGACCGTGTGCGTGACCGGTTTCGCCGTCAGCAACGTTCTTGAACAAGCCAGCAACGTCTGGGTAACCCTCTACGTCTGCCTTCTGTGCGAACCACAAGTAACGACGATTTGCTTGGCTTTCGCCAGCAAACGCTTCCTTGAGGTTTTCATGTGTCTTGGTGCCTGCGAGGCCTGCCATGATTTTCTCCTCTGTTGTTGTTTGGTTTGGTTTTTACTTACTTACTTTCGCCTGCAGAGCAGGAGACTTCGCGTGCGCAGACCTTCCGGTCTTTGCACGACTTTTTTCGCATGATGAACACACGCCCTGAAACACCACACCAACTTCGCTCACGGTGAAATCTTCCAGATCGAGCGGACGTAGCGCGGCGGTTCCCTTTACATGAACATCGCGAATTTGACCGCAATCGGTGCACACCACGTGGTGGTGATCTTCGAGGTTCGGGTCAAAACGTGTTGCACCACCACCAATGTCGATGAATTGCAACTCACCCAATTCGGCTAGCTCATTGAGCGTCTGATACACGGTGCGCAATGAAATGCCTGGCATTTGTGCCGATGCTTCTGCAAACAATGCTTCTGCCGTTGGGTGTCGATCGTTTTCATGCATCAACTGAAACAACAACTGACGTTGTGGAGTGATCTTGCGCCCCTGGCTGCGATACAGGGCGGCAAGTGCTGCTGGCGATTGCATTCGGGAGACAATAAAGCCGCATGGTCCTAATCTGCAATTTGTGCTAACAAGAAATCTTTGCAAATTGTAAAAAACATGAAAGAGGCGCAAAATGGCTCACACAACGGACATTGCGCTTAGGCTGTCGTCGTGAATTTCGACCGCAAGGCCAATATTGACCGCCTCAAGAGCGAGCAATTTGATGTCTTGGTCATCGGCGGCGGCATCACTGGAGTCGGAGTGGCTTTGGATGCCGCCTCGCGTGGGCTGCGAACCGCCCTTGTTGAAAAGGACGACTTCTCATCGGGAACCTCCTCCAAAAGCAGCAAGCTCATCCACGGTGGTCTGCGCTACCTACAACAAGGCGAGATCGGCTTGGTTTACGAAGCGCTTCACGAACGCCAGCGCCTGCGCAAGAACGCACCACACCTAGTACAAATGCTCCCCTTCATGATTCCTATCCTCACCAAAGACGGTGTGGTTTCGAAAAAGATCGCTCGTGCACTGGGCAGTGCCCTGTGGATGTATGACCTCACCGGCGGTTGGCGCATTGGCAAGTTCCACCGCCGCTTGAAAGCAAAAGCCGCACATAACCACTTACCCACCATGCCTTTCGAAAAGCTTGCAAGTGCGTACCTGTATTACGACGCAGCTGCTGACGATTCACGACTATGCGTGGCAGTTGCTCGCACTGCTGTGCAACACGGTGCTGCAATTGCAAATCAATGTGCAGTGACAAAGATTGTGCATGACGAAGCTGGCGTAGCCCGCGGAGCAATTGTTCAACCAGTAGATGGCGAACCTTTCACCATTCGTTCAACCACCGTGGTGAATGCAGCTGGCGTGTGGGCAGACAATGTTCGACAAGCCGACGAAGGCAACAACCCTCACAGCATTCGTCCTGCAAAAGGAATTCACATCACTGTTCCTTGGAAGAAAGTTCAGAACGACATTGCAATTGTGATTCCTGTTCGTCGCGACAAACGCAGTTTGTTTGTTGTGCCATGGATTTCAAACGGTGACGGCACATATCAATACACATACGTTGGAACTACCGACACAGATTTCGCCGGCGGCGTAGATGAGTCGCAAACAAGTGCTGAAGACATTCATTATGTATTGGAAGCGTTAAACCAATCCATCACCACCAATGTCACGGTTGACGATGTAACCGCCGTGTGGTCTGGACTGCGACCACTGGTGCGCAACGAAGACGGAACAACGGCGAAAGGCAAGACTGCAGACTTGTCGCGTAAGCACAAAGTGAAAGTTTCGCCTTCCGGTGTGATTTCAATTATGGGCGGCAAGCTCACCACCTATCGCAAAATGTCGGAGCACACCGTTGATGAAGTGGTGAAGCACACCGGCAAAGCCAAAAAATGCAAGACAAAGAATTTGCAACTCATTGGTGCTAAGGGCTTTAAGACATCGTTACTGAATGGCTCAGACGCTCACTTGGCAGAACGCTATGGAAGCGAACTGAACAGAGTGAAGGAATTGATCTCTCAAGATCCTTCACTTGGCGAACCTCTCATCGTTGGGCTTCCCTACTTGCGCGCTGAGGCTGTCTTTGCATGCCGCAATGAAATGGCTCTCACACTCGACGACGTATTGTCGCGCCGCACACGTGCGCGCATCATCAATCGCCGCGCCACCCTTGCCAGTGCTCGCAAAGTGGCCGAACTGATGGCGACCGAACTGCATTGGGACTCTGCAGAAATCGACCGCCAAGTAGCCCTTTTCGTGGATTCATGCTCGCGAGAAGAAGCCGCAGGAATGGTGAGCGAAGCCGAATTCTTGGCATCTGTTCAGTAGTCGTAATCTCTTGGCATGACCCAGCCAACTGAACCAATTGAGTTTGCAGTTGCTGCCGACGAAATTACAGAGCGCTTCACTGCAGGCTCATCACTTTCTCCTTCAGCGTTAGAAGAGCTTCACAAGATTTGCACCACAAGCGCAGAATCCCAATCACTCGCAGAACACGGTCGCGACTGGTGGCCATTAGCAATGCATTGGGCTCTGCAAGGCAAGACTCCTCGCAAACCTGGCGCAGTGTGCACACCGAACAACACTGAACAGGTTGCGGCAATAGTTGCTGTGTGCAACAAGCACGATCTACCGCTCACCGTTGCTGGTGGCCGAAGTGGCGTTTGCGGATCTGCAGTTCCGCTTTATGGCGGAGTGGTTCTTGACGTCACCGCAATGCAAGGAATTGTTTC
>JBEAOI010000141.1:0-7154 GCA_041165005.1 Actinomycetota bacterium | reverse complement strand
ATTCCAAGGCCTTGTCGAGGACTTGCTTGAAATTTCACGGTTCGATGCGGGTGCTATTCGACTAGTACTCGAGCCACTGTCACTCTTTGAATTCATCAAGCAAGCGGTGTCAGTCAGCAGTCTCCCCCGAACTGAAATTCGCTGTGATGATATTGCCGCCCTTGTTGCTATTCAAGGAGATAAACGACGATTAGCGCGAGTTATCGCAAACCTCATCGACAATGCGCGAATTCACAGCAGTGGTAAACCCAAGATTGTCATTCAACTCGCCGACGAAGAACCACCTGCGACCAATGTGTGGATCATCGTTGAAGACGATGGAGACGGCTTAATTGAAGGAGAGTTCAGCAAAATTTTTGAACGCTTCTCACGAGGTGGCGCTGCCGGTAGGCGCACTGGAACCGAAGGTGCTGGTCTTGGGCTTGCTCTAGCCAGAGAACACGTGACGCTGCACCGTGGCAGAATCTGGGCGGAGAACCGTACGGATGGAATTCGAGGCGCACGCTTTATTGTTGAATTACCAATTGACACAACACCAACAAGTGATGAACACACTCATGAATAACAATTCAAGACGATTTCAAACCATGTTGCTCATTGTGCTTGTCGCTGCAATTCCGTTGCTTGGCTCGTGCGCCATTCCTACCGACGATCAACCCCGCGATATCGACCCATCACAACAGAGCAACCTGAACAAACCATGAGTAACTCCGCTGTCGTCATTGCAATTGATGCAGGCACCACCGGAATTCGATCACGAGCCGTCTTTGCAGATGGCAGGCCATCGGTTTCGGCATACCAAGAGTTCACTCAGTACTTTCCAAAACCGGGCTGGGTAGAACACGACGCAATCGAAATTTGGAACGCTGTCCATGCAACATTGAGCACCGTCATCGCTCAAGTGAATGCGCCAATCTCAGCCATTGGAATTACCAATCAGCGTGAAACCGTTCTTGCTTGGGACAAGACAACAGGAAAGGCATACGGGAAAGCGATCGTGTGGCAAGACCGACGCACCGCAGATCGCTGTGGCGAACTGGCCTCAGAGCTTCCACATGTGCGGGCAAAAACCGGCCTCGTTCTTGATCCGTATTTTTCTGGGTCAAAAATGGAATGGCTGCTGGTGCACGGGAATGTTCCTGTTTCACCAAACCTTGCACTTGGCACTATCGATAGTTGGATTATTTGGAATCTCACACAAGGCGCTTCGTTTGTTACCGATGCTTCAAATGCAAGCCGCACCATGTTGTTTGATATCACCACCATGCAATGGAGCACAGAACTCTGTTCGATGTTCGGTGTTCCGATGCATGCATTACCAACAGTTGTTCCCTCAAGTGGTCGCGCAGGCGTAACCGCCAACGCGTCTGGCATTCCCGCAGGAATTCCAATTGCAGGAATTGCTGGCGACCAACAAGCCGCCCTTTTCGGTCAGGCATGCTTCGAAACGGGAAGCAGCAAGAACACCTACGGCACAGGAAGTTTTGTGCTCATGAACGTAGGAACCACTTGCCCACCGCCTACTGAAGGAATGCTCACCACGGTGGCATGGGATTTGGGCACTGGAGAAACAACATATGCACTTGAGGGTGCAATCTTCGTAACCGGTAGCGCTATTCAATGGCTTCGCGATGGCATCAACATCATTGATCACGCTTCACAAATAGGACCGCTTGCAGAATCTGTCCCCAACACTGGCGGAGTTGTGGTTGTCCCAGCTTTCACCGGACTGGGGAGCCCGTGGTGGGATCCGTATGCTCGCGGCGCAATTCTTGGCATCACACGTGGAACGTCAAGTGCCCACATTGCGCGTGCTGTTGTCGAATCAATTGCGTTCCAGACACGCGATGTCGTTGAAGCAATGACCAGCGCTGCAGGTGTTTCTGTCACCGATATGCGGGTCGATGGTGGCGCGGCAGTGATGGACATTCTGCTGCAACTGCAAGCCAATCAACTTGGAGTAAACGTACTGCGACCACGCGAACTGGAAACCACGGCAATGGGTGCCGCGTACCTTGCAGGCCTTGCTGAAGGAGTGTGGCCGTCTCTGCAGTCAGTCACCAATGCATGGCAACTTGATCAGCAATTTGTACCAGCGCTTTCTGGAACTGAATCACATGATTACGAGCTGTGGAAGCGTGCTGTTAAGCGTTCGTTGCAATGGGCTCACGACTAACGCGATTCACCCAGCGCCTCGCACAGCATTTCACTCACCCGATTAGCAACCATCACTACAGGTAAATGCGTATTTGCCCGCGGCAAGGTCGGCAAAATTGATGCGTCGCACAACCACAAATTTTGGTAACCAATCACTTCTGCTCGCTCGTTAACAACAGCCATCTCGTTGCGACTGCTACCCATCGCACACGAGCAGGCGGCATGCGAATAAGCGCCAAGTTGCTGTAACGACCATTCATCAATTTCATCATCTGTGGCATCGTTTATCCACTGAGCAGATGTTCCATTGGCATCGCTCAACAACGAACTCGCAACGCGGCTTATTGATTGCGAACTTGCCATCTCGTATGCAAACCGCACAGCATCGCGCATGGCCGCCCTATCCCGCTCATCGCCGAGATGGTTAAACGTCGCAATCCCATCACGGGTCACCGAATCAAACTTCACTTCGCCATGAGAATGCACCCGCATCACACCAGCTATCAATGCACCGAACATTCCCGACTCGTCGGTTTCATTCAGTGACAGCACATGAATATCCGCATTCCCCATCTGCGACGACGATCGAACATTGGCGCCAATTTGTATCGCCGAATGTTGTTGCTGCCGTAATGCCAGCGTGATTGCAATTGATGGGTGGTCTTGAAGACCAATACCAATACCTGGTCGATCAATGCCGCTGCGACGCAGCAATACCGGTGTCGCTAGTGCACCAGCACACACAACAACACCTCGTGCTTCGATGTATTCCCCACCAGCAAGACGCACGCCAATAGCACGCGTTTCCTCTATGACTACAGACTCAACAACCGCATTCACACGCACTGCCAAGTTTGTTCGAATTCCAAGCGGCAAAAAATATGTCTCCAACACACTGTGGCGCACACCATTGCTCATGGTGAGCGAACAGAATCCAGCACCCCGATTGCCCTGAGAATCGCGTGCCAGTTCTTTCACTCGCGGAATACCTGCCGCAACCGCAGCTTCAACTAGCGCAAGGTCAACTTGGCCCGCTTCGGCTGGCTGAACCGTGTGCAAAACATCCGGCATCGCAGCAAACGATTTACGCGCGGCTTCCCCGTTCCAACCTGAACACCCAAAGTCGCGCTCCCATTCGTAATCATCTTGCATTCCCGTCATGCCAACCATGTAGTTGCGCAATGACGTTCCTCCAAGCTCGCTATGTGATTCCAGCAACAACACAGAGATTGATGGGTCTGCGGCCAGCCGGGATGCCACCACCAATCCAGCCGATCCTGCACCTACCACCACAATCGGTAGTTGGTTACGTGCCAACATCGCGCTTATGAGTTGTTGGTTGCCAAAGGCAAACCATGCAAGTGCGCATGGTCGTTATACCGAACAAGTGCAAAATGTCCTGCACGAACCTCGACAAGTTCGGTGATTGAACAATTCTTTGTATGCATTTCAAATGCGCCAGTTGCTGGCGTTTGCATGGTGAGCCTCAGCACTGCATCAACTACTCCACCATGACATGCAATCAGTACTGACTTGCCCGGATATTTGCGCAATACGTTTGACAACGCACCCGATACTCGCGAATGAAATTGAGCAATGGTTTCTCCACCTGGGAAAAACTCTGCATGCGGGTCTGCGCTCCAGTCGGGCGGGCCATGACGACGAACAAATTCATCAAAGGTCAATCCGTCACATTCTGGACCTGGGTCATGCTCTCCGAAGCCCGTATCAACATTGATGGGCAAACTAGAAAGCGCTGGAGCAATGATTTCTGCTGTCTCGCGTGCACGTGGGAAACCACTCGACATCAACACATCAACAGAAAGTTCTTGCGTGTGCGCCAACCGATCGCGCAAGCGTGCTGCTTGAAGTTTTCCTAATTCAGAAAGTCCATTGCAAGTTCGTGGTCCACCAAGAATTCGATTGACCGTCACGTTCGACTCGCCGTGCCGCACCAGCACGATGCGGGTTTTGCTCATACCAGTTTTTCGACGAAGCCTTCGAGCTGACGAAGATTGCGGCACTCGTACACACCATCGGTGAAACTGCCGTACTCACCCACCACCGAGTCGCCGGTGTTCCAGTAACTCTTTGGTTCAGGATTCAGCCAATACACGTGGCGGCCGCGCTTCTGCATTTCTTTCACTACCCACGAACCAGTTGCGTGGTAATTGTTTCGCGCATCACCCAACAACAAAATGGTGGTCTTCGAGTTGATGTCTTTGCCGTAACGCTCCCAGAACACCTCAAATGCGTGGCCGTAGTCGGAGTGCCCGTCAACCCACACCACATCAGCTTCGGTGTTTACGCGATGAATTGCGTCGGAAATGTCTTCAGTATTTTTGAAGTAGCTGGTCACTTCGTCAATGCCGTCAATGAATACGAATGAACGCACCTTCGAGAACTGCCCCTGAATGGCGTACACCAACATGAGAGTGAAGCGTGCAAACGCAGCAACGCTTCCCGAAATGTCTGCCACCACCATCAGTTCGGGTTTTGCGGGACGCGGGTACTTAAACTTCGGATCTGCTGGCACTCCGCCATAGCTCAGTGAGTGGCGAACCGTGTTGCGGAAGTCGAGTGGACCCTTGCGTCCATGGCGACGCTTGCGAGCGAGACGAGCCGCGAGCTTGCGCGTCAGCGGTTGTAACGCCTTCTTTAGGCTTTGCATTTCATCGCGACTCGCGTGCATGAACTCCACGTCTTCAGGCAATGGCTTACGCAGAGTTTTTGCCATTGCTTCTGCGCCTCTGTCAGCAACAAGCTTGCGGCGAATTTCTGCTTCTACTTCCTGCTTGAACTGTTCAATGCGGCTTTCAAACTCATCTTTTTCCAGTCGCTGTTCAAAATTGGTTAATTCTTCGGCAGCCTGCTGCTTATTGGCTTCCATCAACTTGTCAAGCATGTTGTCGAGATCAAGGTTGCGCAGTGTGCGGTACAAGTAATAGGTGCCGCCCACTGGCCGACCAGGCTCCATGCCGGCAAAACGCTGCACCGACTGCTTAGCCAACGCTTTCATCATGGCTTGGTCGCCGTTCATCAAAGCATTCATCAACATTTCAGCAATTTCTTCGGGCGTAAGGCCATCCATGCTTCCGCCACTTTGGCCTTTGCCTTCGCCTTGCATTTGCAAGTCCTGTTGCTCACGCCACAACTCATCGTTTTCCTTGCCGTCCTGCATGATGCTGTATTCAGGACCGCGCAACGAGAAGTACACCTCAAAAATGGTTTCAAACGCACGCCAATGGCTTTGGCTCTTCACCAACGTTGCGGCGAGTGCGTATTTAAATGCATCACGATCTTCAAGCGGGATTTCTTTGACCGCCTCCATCGCATCCAAGTTTTCGGTGAGGCTCACTGGCAAACCCGCATTGCGAAGTTCGACAATAAAGCCCGACATCAAGTCGAGAACTGGCATCTCATCAACTCACTTGTCGACCGACAGTTCCTTCGCCGCTTTGGCAATGTCCGTCTGGTACTTGAGAAGAATGTGCAATGTGTCTTTTGCTTCTTGAGCATCGATGTGATCGATACCAAGCAAGATCAAGGTGCGCGCCCAGTCAAGCGTTTCGCTCACTGAAGGTGCTTTCTTCAAATCGAGCTGACGGATGCTGCGAACAATGCGAGCTATCTGGTCTGCAAGGTTCTCGGTAATGCCTTCAACCTTGGTGAGCACGATCTCTTTTTCACGATCCATGTCTGGGTAGTCAATGTGCAAGAACAGACAGCGACGCTTCAACGCTTCAGACAGTTCACGCGTGTTGTTCGAGGTGAGGAACACCATCGGAATCTGCTTTGCCGTAATGGTTCCAAGTTCTGGAATCGAAACTTGGTATTCAGACAAGATTTCGAGCAACAGCGCTTCGGTTTCAATTTCCACACGGTCCACTTCGTCAATCAACAACACCACTGGGTCGGTGCTGCTAATCGCTTCAAGTAATGGACGAGTGAGTAGGAACTCATCACTAAAAATGTCGTCGTGAACTTCGCTCCATGAGTCGCTCGACTTGTCGGCCTGAATGCGCAGCAACTGCTTCTTGTAGTTCCACTCGTACAGCGCCTTCGACTCATCGAGGCCTTCGTAGCACTGCAAACGAATCAAGCGAGCGTTCAGCATTTCAGACACGCTCTTTGCCAATTGGGTCTTACCCGTACCGGCTGGTCCTTCAACAAGGATCGGCTTACCTAATCGCTGGGCCAAATAGACCACGCTGGCGATTCCTTCATCGGCCAAATAGTTGACCTTTTTTAATCCGTCACGGACTTCTTGCACTGATTCAAAGCTCTTGCTCATTCGTGCAACCCTAGCGTTTAGGGCCCTTGCGCCTACGATGGAGAGGCTCATGACCGGTCTTGCTCGATCGAACCTTGTAGTTGCCTCGGGAACAGCAGTTTCCCGTCTCACCGGTCTCATTCGAATTGTCATTTTTGGCATCATCGTTGGACAAACGTCACTTGCTGATGCGTTTGATAGCGCAAACAACTCTCCAAACGCCATCTACGAGCTCCTCATCGGCGGCGTACTTTCGGCAAGTCTCGTAGCACTGTTCGCCCAATTTGTTGAGCGTGACGACTTTGAATTCACAGGCGTGAAAAGCCAGGACGCGATCATCAGCGTCTCTGCCATTGTTTTAGTCGCGATCACCGCTCTTGCCATCGTGTTTGCACCAGCGATTTTTCACCTCTTCTCGCTTCACCCTGCAAACGGAGTCGACGCGGAGGTCTTCCGCAGTGTCGGTACTTCACTCACCCGAATTTTTGTGGTGCAGATTTTCTTCTACGGTTTAAGCGCACTCACCTCGGCGCTGCTCAATGCCCGCAAATTGTTTTTTGCTGCGGCATGGTCACCTGCACTCGCCAACATGGTGACCATCGGATTCTTTTGTCTTTTGCCACTCACGAAATCTGGCGACAACTTGTCCATTGATTCGGTGCAAAACGATCAAGCCGCAATCTGGATCCTTGGTCTTGGCACCACGCTGGGAATTGCCGTGATG
>JBEAOI010000140.1:0-7440 GCA_041165005.1 Actinomycetota bacterium | reverse complement strand
TTGCCGTTAATGGTGAGGCTGACTGCGTTTGGGTCGACAGGAGTTGTATTTGTTGGATCAACAGTGGTCATGATGCAGCTCCAACGGCAGTAACAGGAATAGTGATTCGCTTGGTCACGCGAGCCTCAAATTCACTTCTAAACAAAGTAAGTGCAGAGTGAATTGGTGCATAAGCAGATGGACCAACGAAGCAAATGGTGGTCATCTTGTACGGAAATGGAACTGCTGCAAGTCCTAGAGCTTCATTCGAAGCGTGTGGGAAATCTCCAGGACAAATGCTGGTTCCTACTTCGATGAGCTGCTGCAAATCTGCATCAGTTCCTGTGCCGTTGACAACGCGAGTAAGAATTCGCTCTAGCCATGTACCGCCTTCGCGACATGGAGTGCACTTACCGCACGATTCGTGTGCATAGAAATGTGTGAGCGTGAGTGCTGCTGCAGGAATGTCGGTGGTCTCGTCCATCACCATGATTGCCCCAGATCCGAGCATTGAACCTGCTGGTCCAACTTGGCTGGCTTCAAATGGAAGATCGAGTTGATCGGGCGTGAACCACGGTGCAGAACCACCACCAGGAACAAACGCCTTCAATTTGTTTCCGTTGCGAATACCACCGCAAAACTCTTCTCCGTACAACAAGTCGCGGAATGTGGTGGTGCCGTTAATGATTTCGTACACACCCGGGCGCTTCACGTGACCTGATACTGCAACCATGCGCGTTCCAGGAGATGTCTTGGTACCAATTGCCGTGTAGGCCTCGACGCCATTGCGAATGAGCCACGGCAAGTTAGCCAACGTTTCTACGTTGTTCACGATGGTTGGTTGCCCGTACAAACCATTAGCTGCTGGAAAGAACGGCGGCTTTAATCGTGGCATACCGCGATTGCCTTCAAGACTTTCAATCAACGCGGTTTCTTCACCGACTACGTAAGCACCAGCACCCCAGTGCAACACAATGTCGACTGAGAATTTTGAACCCAAAATGTTTTTGCCAACATAGCCTGCTGCATACGCCTCGTTCAGTGCAGTGGCAACGCGTTCTTGCGCAAGTGCCATTTCACCGCGGATGTACAAGAAACACTGTGACAAACCTGCTGCGTAACACGCAATAAGGCAACCTTCAATCAACTGGTGTGGATCGCGCTCCATGAGCAAGCGGTCTTTATATGTGCCGGGTTCACTCTCGTCGCCGTTCACTACCAAATATCGTGGCCACACTTGTTGAGGGGTTAGTCCCCACTTAGTTCCCGCAGGGAAACCTGCACCACCACGGCCAAGCACCGTTGCACCTTTAACTTCTTCGTGAATTTCTGCGGCTGGCTTCGACAATGCTTTGCGAAGTGCCGAGTAACCATCAGTAGCCAAGTAGCGCTCAATGGTGTACGAATCGGTGAATTCGAAACGTGAAGTAACCACTTTCGGACGATCGCCGGCAATGAACCCCGGTGCGTGTGGGTAGGAACTCATAGCGCAGGCTTCCCGTCTAGCCAAGCAGGGCCTTCGGTTACATCTTCTGGAGCAACTGCACCAACACCTTTGTCGGCAGGGATGCGTTGACGCACTTTTGCAAGTACTCCATGCGCTGGAATTTCGTCCGCAAGTTTCCCAGCACGCAAATCATCAATCAAGTTGTCAAAGTCGGTTGGAGTGACCCGGAATCGGTAGCGATAGTTCACTTGCAATGTTGGCGCCTCAGTGCATGCAGCTTGGCACTCAGCGTGTGCAAGCGTGAACATGCCGTCTGCAGTTGTTCCACCCGCCTTCACTCCAAGCTTGTGTTCAGCATGATGCATTAGTTCTTCTGATCCCATCAGCGCGCATGACATGGTGCCGCACATATTGATGAGATATTTACCCACCGGTTCAAAACGGAACATCTCGTAGAACGTTGCGGTTCCGTACACTTCAGCTGATGTGACACCAACGAGTTCGCCAAGGTGCACCATGGCCTCGCGAGTGATGTAACCGTTTTGCTCTTGCGACAAATGCAACAGCGGAATAAGTGCGGACTTTGGTCGTGGATAGCGACCAATGATTTCTTTAGCAATCACAACGTTTGCGTCGGTCAAACGGCTCATCGGTCTACCTCGCCAAGCACTGGGTCAACAGAGGAAATTACAGCGACCGCGTCTGCCACCAATCCACCGCGCATCATGTGTGGCAATGCTTGCACATTGACAAATGATGGTGCGCGAACATGCATGCGATAAGGAGTTGGTGAACCGTCGCTCGCGATGTAACAGCCAACTTCGCCACGCGGACTTTCAATTGCTACATACACTTCGCCTTCAGGCACTTTAAAACCTTCAGTGAAAATCTTGAAGTGGTGAATAAGTGCTTCCATCGACTCGTCAATGCGAGCACGTGGTGGTGGGGTCACTTTCTTGTCTTGAATGCGGTAATCGCCACTTGGCACTCGATCAAGAATCTGGCGCACAATACGCATTGACTCGCGAATTTCATTCAAGCGAATTGCGTAACGGTCAAATGCATCGCCGTAGCTTCCAACAATCACGTCAAACTCAAGTTTGTCGTAATGCATGTACGGCATGTCGCGACGCAAGTCCCAAGCTAAGCCAGTACTGCGCAAAATTGGGCCGGTTGCACCAAGAGCAATTGCTTCTGCCTGAGTGATCACGCCAACACCTTGCAGGCGCTCACGCCAAATTGGCTGATTCGTCATAAGCACGTCGTACTCACCAAGACGATCAGGCAACATGTCCAAAATCGACATCACATCGTCGCGCCAACCTGCTGGCAAATCTGCTGCAACGCCACCAGGACGAATGAAGTTGTGGTTCATACGCAAGCCGGTGACTTTTTGGAAGAAACGCAACACCACTTCACGCTCTCGCCATCCGTACAACATCATGGAAACCGCACCAATGTCCATGCCGTTTGTTGCCATAAACAACAAGTGGCTGCTCATGCGATTCAGTTCCGACATCAACATGCGAATCCACACTGCACGCTCTGGAATGTCGCCATCGATACCGAGCAACTTCTCGGTTGCCATGCTGAACACCAATTCGCTGTTCAGTGGCGACAGGTAGTCCATGCGCGTCACGTTGGTTCCACCCTGCATGAAGGTGAGTGACTCGCCAGTTTTTTCCATTCCCGTGTGCAAGTAGCCAATAATTGGCTTGCATCGCAAGACGGTTTCGCCCTGGAGTTCGAGCATCAATCGCAATACGCCGTGCGTACTTGGGTGCTGTGGCCCCATGTTGATGATCATGGTCTGATCTTCGCCCGGGTCGGCTTCTACTTCGGCAAGAAGCGCAGCGTCTGCTTCGCTCATACGCAACACCGCTCCAACTTCACGCATCACTTCTTTTGCGGTCAGTTCTGAACGCGAACGAAGCTCTTGATTGCCTTCGTTAGTTCCCGCTGCAGCGGAAATAATGGTGTCACTTTCACGCGGGGTCACGATGCGGCTCCCTTGAATTGAACTGGGATACGACCTTGCGCATAATCCTTGCGCAGTGGGTGACCCTGCCAATCTTCTGGCATCAAAATACGTGTGAGGTCTGGGTGACCAGCAAATGAAATTCCAAACATGTCAAACACTTCGCGTTCCATTGCTTCGGTGCCTGGATACAAGTCGAACAAAGAATCGATACTTGGGTCAGACTCGCTCACCTGAACACGAACTCGCAGGCGCTCACGCTTACTCAACGACAATAGGTTGACAACAACTTCAAAACGTTCTGGCGAAACCCCACTTGGAAGCGTGCGCGAGGCATGGGTTAAGAAATCAACTGCAGTGAGGTCTGCGCACATTTCATAACCGTCATCAACAAGCTTTTTCATCGTTTGCATATATGACGACTTGGGAACAAACAGAACTGCCTGGCCACGCGAATCTCCAAGCAGACAGCCGTGCAAGGTCGCAGGTGTTGCGATTTCTTCGGTGGTCACGAGAATTACCTCGACCCAAGAATGACTGGAGTAGTAATTCCTGCCGGAATTTCTTGAATATGTACGTTTGCTCCAGCGCCACTGGTTGCACGACGGCGCATGATTTCGCCATCTTCAATAAGTTGATGCAAGGTCTCAATTGCGTGAATCAACGTTTCTGGTGTTGGCGGGCATCCTGGTGCATACACATCAACAGGAACAACCTGATCAACACCTTGAACAATGGCGTAGTTGTTAAACATTCCACCACTGCTTGCGCATACACCCATGCTGATCACCCATTTAGGTTCCATCATTTGGTCGTACACCTGACGCAAAACTGGTGCCATCTTTTGACTGACACGTCCAGCAACAATCATGATGTCTGCCTGACGCGGAGACGCGCGGAATACTTCCATTCCAAATCGCGCAAGGTCATAGTGCGGTGCTCCGGTACCCATCATTTCAATTGCACAACAGGCAAGGCCGAAAGTTGCACCCCAACTTGAGCGGGAACGCGACCACTTGACTAGGTCTTCAATGCGACCCGTGAGGAAGTTGTGATCGAGACCTTCTAATCCATCATCGAGAACGTTGCGGACAACTCCCATTACGCGGCTGCTCCTTCGTTGCGACCTTCAAAACCAACACGACGAATTGTGCTGGTGAAAGTTCGCGAATCAGAAGTCATCGGATTCGACATACCGTCGTCCAGCCTGACCGCTTTCTTAATTGGGCCCCAATCGAGCGCGCCTCGAGCAATTGCATAAACAAAAGCAGAAAAGAAAACCGCGCTAAATGCAAGCATTTCAAAAAACACGTATGAACCAAGTGCAGCATGCGACACTGCATACGGGTAGACGAAAATGATTTCAATGTCGAACATGATGAACAACATGGCGATGATGTAAAAACTGACTGGAAATCGCTCCGGTGCTTCACGGCTAGGAACAATTCCGCACTCATATGGAGCCGACTTCGCAGTGTTAGGACGACGTGGGGCCAGCAGCTTTGATGCGACGAGACTTATTGCGCCAAACAGCACAGCAAGTGTCGCTAACACCACTATCGGAAGATACTGACCCACGAAAACCCTTAAGCCTTAACAGGCGATTTGTCACTGGCGAGATTTTCGCGAAGGAAAAGTTCTCGACGGTGAAGCAGCCAGCACAAGATGACGAAAATCAGTCCTGATCCAAACGTGATCAAAATGGCTGGTTGACGTTTTGCACCGAGGTCACGGATCATATAAACGTAGCGATGTGGCTGCGTTTCGTCGGCAACTGGACGAGCAGGTGCTCGACCCGGTTCGGTTCGCTGAGGCACGATAGGTACTACCTCTACTAAGGCGTATCGCGCTTTATGGAAGAACGCAACGAAGTCAAGGGATTCGTTGATCTTTGGGTATCGCTCGCCACCGCGGTCATACACGGCAACGCTCAAATATTCACCTGCTGCAAACTCTTCTGCTTCAATTTGCAAAATCGCATCTGAAGCAGCAACTGCTTGTCCGCGTTGCGGGTCTGCATCATCAAGCAATCTCCAACCCTCTTCTTGAAACTGAGCAGAGGTTTTCTTGGCTGCTTCAGTTGGCGTCGAAGCGGGTTCAACTGGATTTTCCAAAATGCCTGCAGCAGTAAGCAGACTTGAGTCGCGAATAATCGTGACAGGCTCTGCAGGTTTCCACGACGGTTCTGGACCTTTTAATCCAATGCCATACGTCCACCAAACGGCCGCCATTACTGTCATCCACCCAAACAATGCAGACATCACGATAAGAAAACCCAAACGTGCGCCCAGGTTTGTTCCGACAACGAGGTAGCTACCACCAATCAGAACAATGACCATCAAAATAACGACTACAGCGCCGCGAATTTCTGGTTGCCATGAAATTGCTAACAGTGTTGACAACATTTACAGACCTCGCACGTAATCGACGATTGCGTTGATTTGTTCCTCGGTCAGCATGGCACCAAACGCCGGCATGCGACCGCTTCCTTGACCCTGTTCGCCATAGCGCTTGCCGTATTCACTGCCGCCCTTGATGAAATTCATCATGTCGTTCTTGACAGGGAATTGACGAACCGATGAGCCGCCTGTGAGGTTTGGACCAAGTGCTCCACCACCCGTGATCTGCGGGTCGCCATACGACCAGCCCTTCGTGTGGCAACGAGCGCATGAGTAATTGCCTCCGCCCAAATCAAGGTTGAACAATGCTTCACCAAGCGAAGAATACGTTCCAGCAGCAACTAACCGCTCGGCTTCGGCCGTGATTTCATCTTGCTTTTCCTTCGGCAAATGTCCGCCGTCGCAAATGCGGGGATCAGCATCAACAACCGTGCAGTTCTCTCGAGGAATTTGAATGCTCTTCAAATACGACAGAACTGTTTGAATTTGCTGATCGTTCATTGGTCCACCACCAACAACACCCCATGGTGACATTGGAGAGAATGGACGACCATATTCAAGAATGAAGCGCACTTCGCTTTCACTGAATCGGTAAAAAATGGTGTTCAAGGCTGGTGACTTCCAGCTCACTTCTCGAACTTCACCCGTCTTTGAATCGGTAAGTGCATACACAGCAGCACCACCAGCACCTTTTGTTCCACCGTGGCAACCTGCACAGTTAAATCCACCATTTGCGGTCACGTCATACAGACGGCTGCCCCATGATTCGAAGCGATGGTCCCATCCATTTCTTGCACCTTCTTGACGACCTGGCTCAAGAATCCAATACAGCGGCAATGCAAGTGTGACGATGGCAAGAAATGCGATACCGATCAGTTGCGTGCGCTCAATTTTCTTGCCTTCAAGAATTTCGTCGTCGTAATACGGCTTACGGTTTGCGGCAAGTTTGATTTCGGATCCAATTTCTGCACGACTCTTGCGAATGTTGGCAAGGCCATAGAGCGCCCAGCCAATCAACGCAATGACGAGGAAGAACCAAGACAAATTGGTAGTTACATCAGCAAACATCAGTGCGAACCTCCACCCACGCAGTGTGGGCCTTCAGCTTCTTGACCTGTGGTGTTCGTACCAATTGGTGGACCACCAAACACAGTTCCCGTATCAACCACAAGGATGCCGTTAGCAACCGACACACCGAAGCGATCCATACCGCGCGGTGCTGGACCACCCTTCTTTTCGCCTACACGATTGAACTGTGAACCGTGGCACGGGCACTCGAACCACTGAGAGCTTCCGCATTCTGGAACTCGACATCCAAGGTGCGGGCACTTTTGATAGAGCGCAATGACTCCACCTTCAAGACCCGCATAGACCGGAGCCTGATGGCCATAGGCAGCTTGCCCTTTAGACAACGATTCCTTTGGGTACTCAGTAATCCACGCACGAGCTTGCGGCATGTACAAGAAGCCTTTGTTTGCACGAATCTGGGTAATCACGTCGGTCAGGTTTCCAATCGTGATCTTCGAACCGAAACCACCAGAGGAACTTGTCCAAAGAAATCCGATCAGGGATGCACCGAAACCGCCAAGGCTTGCACTGAAAAGCGTGATGATTGCGCGATTAAAGAATTTTCGACG
>JBEAOI010000139.1:0-6303 GCA_041165005.1 Actinomycetota bacterium | reverse complement strand
CCAGTGAGTTGTTTGCATGCGCGAGCTGCACTCATGCCAACTATTTGCGTGAACTGGTGCAATGGACGATCTTGCGTTTCGTTTGTGCGAAACAACAATGACACCAGCAAGTTGGCGCCGGGCTCGGCGACCCACGTACGGTCGAGGCGACCCTTGCCTGCCGACTGAAAATCGGCCATCAGCACGCTGTGGTGTTTTGCCCCTTCAAGCCCCAGTTTCACCAAATCGGTGTTCGTGCTGCCCGTTTCGGCAACCCGCGTAACCCACCACCCATTGGGCCATTGTTCATTCGAGTGGGATTGGTTGGCTTTGGTGATGCCCATTAGGCAAAGATAGACCCTCGTGCTAAAGAAAATCCTCATTGCTAACCGTGGCGAGATCGCTGTTCGAGTCATTCGAACCGCTCGCGAAATGGGCATCGCTACCGTTGCCGTGTATTCCGAATTGGATCGCAACGCGTTGCATGTGCGACTTGCCGACGAGGCGTACGCACTTGGCGGACAAACTGCAGCCGAGAGTTACCTGAACACCGAAGCAATCCTCGATGCCATTCGCAAGAGCGGCGCAGACGGCGTTCACCCTGGATATGGATTCTTTTCGGAAAACGCAGACTTCGCTCGCGCCATTACTGAAATGGGCGTTGCCTTCATCGGTCCTCCACCAGAAGCCATTGTGGAAATGGGCGACAAAGTTTCTTCGCGCAAAGCAGCATTACGTGGTGGTGCACCGATTGTTCCTGGCACCACCGAGTTCGTTACCACTGCAAAAGAAATTCAAGACTTCGGAAATGAATTTGGTTGGCCAGTAGCTATCAAGGCTGCCTTCGGTGGCGGTGGACGCGGCATGAAAGTGGTGCAGTCTGCAGATCAAGTGCAAGAAGCAATGGACTCTGCACAACGCGAGTCGAAAGCATTCTTTGGTCGCGACGAAATTTATGTTGAGCGCTACCTCACCTGGCCGCGCCACATTGAAGTTCAACTTGTTGGTGACAAGCACGGCAACGTGGTGTGGGTTTCAACCCGCGACTGCTCGGCACAGCGTCGTCACCAAAAACTGATTGAAGAAGCCCCAGCACCAGGACTACCTGACGGTGTTGAAGAAGCAATGGGTGAAGCAGCCGTGAAAGCCGCCAAAGCAGTTGGCTACTACAACGCAGGAACTGTTGAATTCATTTTCCAAGACAATGATTTCTTCTTCCTTGAAATGAACACTCGCTTGCAAGTGGAACACCCAGTTACCGAAGTGATCACCGGTATCGACTTGGTGGAATGGCAAATTCGTGTTGCCAGCGGAGAGAAGTTGCCAATGACGCAGAAGCAAGTTGCTGCGCGTCGCAACGGACACGGCATTGAAGTTCGCATTAACGCTGAAAACGCAACAGCAGGAAAATTCCTTCCATCACCTGGAACGATTACCAAGCTGACAACACCAGACGGTTTTGGAACGCGTTTCGACGGCGGATACGAAGCCGGCGACACCGTTAGCCAGTACTACGACAACCTGGTTGGCAAGTTGATTGTGTGGGGCAAAGACCGCGACACCGCAATTGCTCGCACCATTCGCGCACTTGATGAAATGGTGATCGAAGGCGTACACACCACCATTCCTGCAGACCTCGCAATTCTTCGTCACCCAGACTTCTCTGCTGTAACACACAGCACGAAGTGGGTGGAAGAAACGCTCGACTTGTCGGGCTTGGTCAGCAGTGCAGGTGGAACCGCAACAAATGAAGAAGGTCTTGTTGAGCGCGCCACCACTATTGAAGTAAACGGCAAGCGCTTCGACGTGAAGATGTGGGTGCCAGAGTTTGCAAGTAGCCCCGTGAAGAAGTCGAACAAGCCAACACGTGGCTCGGGCAGTTCAGGTGGCGCTGTAAACAGTGGCGATATTGCTGCACCAATGCAGGGCACCATCGTGAAAGTAACCGTTGAAGTTGGCCAAGTAGTTGCGGTCGGCGATTCTGTTGTGGTGCTTGAAGCAATGAAGATGGAAAACCAGATCACTGCTGAAAAGGCAGGAAAAGTCACCAAAGTCAACGTAAAAGTTGGCGACAAGGTGGGTTCTGGCGACATCCTCGTCGTTATTGAATAAGCGCTAAACCAGCCGCGCGACTAGTTTGTGTGCGTGACAAGCGTGCCTGACAACGAAGAAATTGCCCCAACACCAGAAGCCGCAGCAAGCGGACTCGCAGCAGAGCGCACACGTCGCTTAGACCGCATTGACGCCATGCGCGCAGCAGGCGTAAACCCCTACCCCTACCGCTTTGATCGCACGCACAGCCTTGGCGAAATTCGTGAGCAGCATGGCCATCTTGAAGCAGGCACAGAAACCGAAACACGCGTCAGCGTTGCCGGCAGAATTTTGTTGAAGCGCGACCAAGGCAAACTCATCTTTTGCACTATTCGCGACCGTGCGAGCGATATTCAGTTGTTTGTTTCGAAGTCTGTTGTTGGCGACACCGAGTTTGACGAGATCAACGAACTCGATCTTGGTGACTGGGTGGGCGTAACCGGTTTAGTGATGACCACTCGCAAAGGCGAATTGTCTATCAAGGTAGAAAACGCACAATTGTTGTCGAAGGCTGTGCGACCACTTCCCGACAAGTGGCACGGACTTACCGACGTAGACACGCGTTACCGCCAGCGATACGCCGACTTGATTATTAACGAAGAGGCACGACGCACATTCGAAATTCGTCACGCCACTATTGCCAGCTTCCGCAAAACGCTTCACGACAACAAGTTCATTGAAGTGGAAACGCCAGTGCTGCACATGGAAGCAGGCGGAGCACACGCTCGCCCATTCCTCACGCACCACAACACACTCGACATGCAGTTGTTCTTGCGCATTGCACTTGAGTTGCACCTGAAGCGCCTCATTGTTGGTGGCATGGAGCGGGTGTTTGAAATTGGTCGCGTATTCCGCAACGAAGGAATTTCTACGCGCCACAACCCTGAGTTCACCATGATGGAGAGCTACCAAGCATTTGGTGACTACACCGAAGTAATGGCACTAACCGAAGAACTGATTACCAATGCTTCACGCGATGCACGTGGCACCACCACCGTGGTCATTCAAGGAAACGACTTCGATTTGGCGCAACCATGGCGCAAAGCCCGCATGATCGACCTGGCAAGTGATGCAACTGGAGTAACACTGCACCCGTCAATGGATGTTGCAGCCGTGCGCGAAGTAGCTGCCAAGCACAACATTAAGTGTGAAAAACATTGGGGCTCTGGCCGTGTTATTGAAGAGATCTTTGCTGAGTTGTGCGAAAAAGATTTGATTACCCCAACGTTTGTTACGCATCACCCTGTTGAAATTTCGCCACTTGCTCGCCAAGACCGCAACGACCCGCACCTCACCGAGCGTTTCGAATTGTTCATTGGTGGACGTGAAATTGCAAACGGATACAGCGAGTTAAACGACCCAATTGAACAGCGCAAGCGCTTTGAGGATGAGCAGTTGGCAAAGGAAGCCGGTGACAACGAAGCCGGGAGTTTGGACGAGGACTACCTACGTGCACTCGAATTCGGCATGCCGCCAACCGCAGGTCTTGGCATTGGTATTGACCGCTTGGTCATGTTGCTGAGTGATGCAGGTTCCATTAAAGACGTGATCTTGTTCCCTACCCTTCGACCAGAGGCGAAATAACCATGAGCACAACACACGCATGGGGCGTTGGCATAGCAACCATTGCTGCAGACGGCACCACACTCGACACCTACTTCCGTCACCTCGGATTCGGAGAAGCAGTTCCTGCGGGCACACCAGCTGAATCCCAGACGCACACCGACCCGCGCCGTGGAGTTTCACTTGTTCCAACTTCACTCGTCATTGACACCGCCGCTGCACCAGCGAGCGCAAGCGACGTGTACTTGCGTTTGCATTTGTTGTCGCATCGTTTGGCGAAGCCGCGCACGCTGAATTTGGATGGCGCATTCGGTTTACTGGCCAACGTTGCATGGACGTCCATTGGGCCAGTTGCACTCGACGCCCTCGAAGACGTTCGCTACAACCAACTAAAGCAAGGTTTGCAACTTGTGGTGAACGGTGTTGACAAGTTTCCGCGCATGACCGATTACGTTGTGCCAAGCGGCGTCCGCATTGCCGATGCAAGTCGTGTTCGCCTTGGCGCTCACCTTGCAAGTGGCACCACAGTGATGCACGAAGGTTTCTGCAACTTCAATGCAGGAACACTTGGCGCCTCAATGGTGGAAGGTCGAATTTCTGCAGGTGTGGTTGTTGGAGATGGTTCCGACATTGGCGGCGGTGCATCCATCATGGGCACGCTTTCTGGTGGTGGAAAAGAAATGGTGACTGTTGGCGAAAAGTGCTTGCTTGGTGCAAACAGCGGTCTTGGCATTTCTCTTGGCAACAACTGCGTGATTGAAGCCGGCTTGTACGTGACTGCTGGAACACAGGTGAAACTGCCAGACGGCGCAACCGTGAAGGCACGTGAGCTTTCTGGAGCAAACGACATCCTGTTCCGTCGCAACAGCCTGACAGGTGCCGTTGAGGTGGTGCAGCGCACCGGTAGCTGGGGCGGCCTCAACGCCGCGCTGCATAAGAACTAGCAATAGTCTTTCGCCATGACGTTTGACGATTTCCGCAAGTTGGTGATTGCACGCCGCACACAGTTGATGATGGACCTCGAGCGCGAGGTGGACATGGACTTGGTGAACAAGTTGTGCGACGTTGCGGCATGGGCACCAAATCATCAGCTCACCTGGCCGTGGGTATTCGGTGTGTTTACCGGCGATGCGCGTCGTGCACTTGGCGATGCCACCGCCGAAGCAATGCAGCGTCATGGCGATGCAGAGATGAAGGTGACTAAAACTCGTACGAAGTACTTGCGTGCACCAGTAATTGTTGTCGTCGGAACCTTGCAGGGTGAATCAGAATTACAAACCGAAGAAAACCGCGACGCAGTTTCTGCAGGAATTCAAAACATGTTGCTTGGCGCCACTGCAATGGGCTTAGGTAGTTTTTGGTCCAGTTGCCCGAAAGGCGCAAACGACGACGTAGCAAAGCATTGTGGCTGGCCTGAAGGCACACACATCACGGCGATGATGTACCTGGGTTGGCCGAACCGCGATATTCCTGATCGCGAACGACCAGCGCCTGCAATTACCTACTTCAATTAAATCCAGTTACTAATTGCCATTACGGGCACTTCGTAACACCATGCGTGTCGCGTAAGCCCAATGCTGGGATCGCCATCCCAGTCATATTTGGCAGCCATGACATCGCCATAAGCGCGACGTTCGTCAGTGTCAGTGACCATTCGTGCTGTACCCATGCGAGCGTTTCCGTTGATGTGCACTTCAACAGATGGATTCGCCAACATGTTTTGGCGCCAGTCGGAGTGTTCAGTTCCTGAAACCAGAATGAGCGTGTCGTGGTCTACACCAAACCACAGTTCAGTTTTCCGCGGTTGTCCACTTTTGCGTCCGACGGTGACAATGTCACAACATTCAATATCTGTAAACGGCGCAAGCCAAGACACGAGTGAAATCAGCCCGGGCGGTACACGCCGAACACGTCGCGCAATGCGTCGCTCACTTCGCCAAGTGTTGCACTTGCTCGAAGGGCTTCTTTCATGGGGTGCAATACGTTGCCTGTGCCCTTTGCGGCTTCGCGCAAAGCATCAAGTTTTGCCGTAACCAACGCCATGTCGCGGTTGGCCTTGTACTTGGTGAGGCGGTCGACTTGACCTTGTTCCAAACCAGGAATTGGCGGCGTAATTTTTGGCTCTGGCTCATTGTCAACAGTGAACTTGTTGACACCAACCAACACGCGTGACTGATCATCGATCGACTTCGTGTAGCTGTATGCGGCTTCTTCAATTTCGTCCATCTGGAAGCCAGCTTCAATGGCCTGTACTGCCCCGCCCATTTCGTCGATGCGCGCAATGTATTCGTATGCCAGGCGCTCAACTTCATTTGTGAGAGATTCAACAAAGTACGAACCAGCAAGAGGGTCTGGCGTGTCGGTTACGCCGCTTTCGTATCCAATGATCTGCTGTGTGCGCAATGCAATGCGCGCAGCTTCTTCAGTTGGCAAGCTCAGCGCTTCGTCGTAGCCGTTGGTGTGCAGACTTTGCGTTCCGCCCAACACTGCAGCCATGCTTTGCACAGCCACACGCACCACGTTGTTCAACGGTTGCTGTGCGGTGAGTGTTGAACCACCTGTTTGTGTGTGGAAGCGCATGAGTTTGCTTGCTTCCTTCTTCGCACCAAAACGATTGGTCATGATGTCGTGCCACATGCGACGGCTGGCGCGGAACTTGGCTACTTCTTC
>JBEAOI010000138.1:0-15485 GCA_041165005.1 Actinomycetota bacterium | reverse complement strand
CCAACCGCACCAGACATGTCTTGCAATTCGCAGTCGCCGTTTGCAGCGCAAGTGAGGCAATCCAATGGGTGGTCGCTGATATAGAGCTCCATGACGCCGCGGCGCAAGCGTTCGAGTTTTGGAGTCTGTGTGCTTACGGTCATGCCAGGTGAGCATGGGGTGGTGCACGAAGCAGGTGTGCCCTTGCGTCCGTCAATTTCAACCAGACACAAGCGGCACGAACCAAATGGGTCGAGTGAATCTGTTGCGCACAACTTTGGAACATCTACGCCCGCAAGCGCTGCTGCGCGCATGACTGAAGTTCCTTCGGCGACAGAAATCTTTACGCCGTCAATCGTTACTTCGACTTCGGTTTGTTCTCCGTTACGGCTACTTGGCTTTGGGGCCGGTGTACCGAGGTCGTGACTAATGAGTGTCATGTTGATGTTCCCTTGTTAGCCCTGAAAGTCTTCGGTGAAACTCTTGAGTGCACTGCGCACGGGGAGTGGGGTGAGCCCACCCATTGCGCACAGTGATCCGTCGGCCATTACTTCGCAGAGGTCGACGAGTACTTCTATGTTGGCATCGCGATTAATGCCTGCAGTGATTTTGTCAATAAGTTCAACGCCGCGGGTGGATCCAATGCGGCACGGAGTGCACTTTCCGCAACTTTCGGCCACGCAGAACTCCATGGCAAAACGGGCTTGTGCAGCCATGTTTACCGTGTCATCAAACACCACGATTCCGCCGTGGCCAACCATTGCTTCGGCAGCCGCAAACGATTCGTAGTCCATTGGCAAGTCAAACTTGTCGGTAGGAAGGTATGCGCCAAGCGGACCACCAACTTGTACTGCGCGAATTGGGCGACCACTTTCTGTTGCTCCGCCCAAGTCGTTCACTAATTCGCCAAGCGTGATGCCGAATGCGGTTTCCATAATTCCACCGCGAGCGATGTTGCCAGCAAGTTGGAACACTTGCGTGCCTCGACTGCGTCCCATGCCTAGCGCCGCATATGCAGCTGCGCCATCGGCGAGAATCGCCGGAATGGTTCCCAGTGACAACACATTGTTCACCACTGTTGGTTTTCCAAACAAACCCTCAAGCGCGGGTAGTGGTGGCTTTGCACGAACAACTCCACGCTTGCCTTCGAGGCTTTCAAGCAATGCGGTTTCTTCGCCGCAAATGTATGCACCTGCACCAACACGTACCTGAATGGTGAAGTTGAAGCCCGAACCCAAAATGTTGCTGCCGAGCCAACCTTGCTCTGTGGCAGCGTCAACAGCTTTATTCAACGCTTTAATTGCTTCTGGGTATTCGCTGCGCACATAGATGTAACCGGTGTTTGCGCCAACAGCCCAACCTGCAATGGTCATGCCTTCAAGCAGCATGAATGGGTCGCCTTCCATAAGCATGCGGTCTGCAAATGTTCCGCTGTCACCTTCGTCGGCATTGCACACGATGTACTTGGTGGTGCCTGGCGCTTCAAGAACTGTGCGCCATTTAATTCCGGTTGGGAATGCTGCGCCACCGCGACCACGAAGACCACTGTCGGTAACTTCGGTAACAACATCGCTTGGTGTCATTGCAAGTGCGCGCTTCAAACCCTTGATTCCGCCGTTGGCTTCATAGTCCTGCGCAGAGCGGGGGTCAACAACACCAACACGCTGGTAGGTAACACGTTGCTGGCGCTTGATCCATGGAAGCTCAGTGGTCAGACCAAGTCGCAGTGGGTGAGCGCCGCCGTTGAGAACATCTGCGCTCAGCAAACCTGGAACGTCGTCAACAAGTACTGGCCCGTAGGCAATGCGGCCTTCCTTGGTTGCAACTTCGATCATTGGCTCGAGCCACATCATGCCCCATGAGCCGTTGCGCACAACGCGCACACCTTTTTGTTTTGCAAAGGCGGCAGCAACATCGTCTGAACCTGCAGCACGTGATGCTGCGTCGCGTGGTACGTAAACAGTGATGCCTTCACCGGTGGTGTCGATAGATGGTTCAGGAATTCGCTTGGCAATTGCGTCACCAATGATGGTTTCAATCGAAGTTTCGTTTACGCCACCGATGAGACGGCCATCTACTGAAACTGAAGGTCCAAGCGCACAGTGACCCAAGCAGAACACTTCTTCAACAACAACTTTTTTGCCATCGCCTGCAAGTAGTGCACGGTCCCATACATCGCGGCCACCGCGCGACTGACATGCTTCTGCGCGACACACCTGCACGATTGGCCCCGCAGGCTCTTCAGTGCGAAAGTCTTTGTAAAACGTGATGACGCCGTGCACTTCGGAAACCGTGACATTAAATACGTCGGCAAAAACTGGAATCAGTTCTTTGCTGATATATCTGGCGTGGTGCTGCACTGCGTGAAGTGCTGGCAACATGCCACCTTCAACGCCGGCAAATTGGCGGACAATGGCTTCAAGTTCGGGGAGCGATGCGTTGGTACTCAAGGCTCATAATCGTAGGCGAAATAAGGGCTAGAGCGACAGTGGGGTCGAAATAGGACGCTTTTTCGGCGCTACTTGAGCTACTTTCGCGGGTGTTTTGCGGTGATGGAGTGGTATTCGCGCAAAAGCTCGGAGGCTGTCACCACAAGGGAGTGAGCAATGGCATCAATCACAGCCAGGGAGGGGTTGGCAGTTCCTCGCTCAATTTGCCCCATGTACGAGCGATCGATGTTGCATCGGCGTGCAAGTTCCTCTTGCGAGATTCGTAATTCTTTGCGACGAGTGCGAATATTCATTCCGAGGTTTTGAAAGATATTCACGACATCTATGTATATGTCATGAGTCACTTGTTTTCTACGGATTGTTAGCCCACGGACAATAGTCCGCAATATATGAGGACTATCACACGATGAGTTGTTGCATATACGCATCGGAATACAACTGTCCCTCATAGTACATGGGGTTTTAGAGGGACAAAAAGATTTCGCGAATTTCTTTCTCTGGATCGTCCAGTACCACAAACTCAGCATTGATTTCCAAAGTCTTGCGGTGCGTCGTTTCAAAGGCATCCCATGTGGGTGATGACGTGCGAGCGAACTGCACAATTTCATTGGCGAAGCGCTTGGCAATGCCCGCACGTTCCCCGCCATCACCAGTCAGCATGTCGGTGCCGGGTGCGCTCAGGTTATCGAATGCAAACGGAATATCAAGCGCATGGCAACTGCCAAGGATGCCGCCGAATGCAGGTGTAGCCCAAGTGAACCAATACATCCATGTGGGGTTGCTGTGGTTCGCATGTTGCTCGGCAAGTCGTTGTGCACGTTGACGGAAAGCGGTATCGGTGCGTACCGAAGAAATGAGTTGCTTCGGTGTTTCGGTTGGGCGAAGTTTTTCGTACACCGCGCGAGCATCAGATGCGCGATCGCCGAATACTTCGCCACTTACGCGTTCCCAATCGCTTTGACCAAATTCGGCTTGCGCTGGGTCCATTGCAGACCACAAACGATCTTCGTCGTGGTTCGATCCAAGAACAAGGGGAAGCGCGGACTGCGCTGCTGCGCTCAAGATGTCGAACGGCAATGCTTCGCCACCAGCAGTTGGTGTGAAGAAATCAAAGTTTGCAGCGGGGAGTGCCATGAGTTTTGCTTGCACAGCCAGCATTTCGTCTAGTGGCATTGCGCGCACTTCGTCGAGTGAAGAGACTTCTGCAAGTTCTAGAAACTGAGTTTGTAGAACTTGCGCTCGGGGAAGTGTTCTGAGCTGACCGATGCTTGGGCTCATTGCCCACACTTTGTGAAACAATCCTGCGGCATCTCGGCTGCTCATCAGTGACACCACTGCCGAACCGCCAGCCGATTCGCCAAAGATTGTTACGTTGTTCGCGTCGCCGTCAAATGCAGCAATATTTCGTTGCACCCAGCGAAGCGCCGAAATCATGTCAAGTGTTCCGTAGTTTCCTGTACCAAGGAATCCAAATGCGCCGAGTCGGTAATTGATGGAGACAACAACTGCGCCACGCGATGCAAGGGCGCTTCCGTGATACCAAGGAATAGACCCTGAGCCGTTGGTGAACGCACCGCCATGTATCCACACCAGCACAGGAAGTTTCGTTGCACCAGTTGGCGTGTTATGAGTGAACACGCTCAAGTTCAGGCAGTCTTCAGACATGTTGGAGCCATCAAAACCCAACATGGATTCCAGCATTCCCGGAACCTGTGGGCAGATTGGACCGAACTTTGTTGCGTCTAACTCGCCATCCCACGAAGTGATGTCGCGCGGGGGCAAAAGGCGATCGGCGTGTGCGAAACGAATTCCCAGAAATTCGCATCCGCCATCTTTGCGAGAGTTGCCGCGAATCGAGCCGGCGGGGGTGTTGAGAGTGGTTACCTGTGGCATGAGGCAACCGTAATGGAGCGGGTGACGGGAATCGAACCCGCATAGCCAGCTTGGAAGGCTGGAACTCTAGCCATTGAGCTACACCCGCAAATTGCGGAAACCTTATGATACAGCCGTTTCAGGCCGATGGCTAACCCAATTGAGGTTCGTTTATCGGCTGTCTCCACCTATGGTGGATGTGCATGCGTAGTACAAAAATCATCGCCACTGTTGGTCCGGCATCGCGCGCCGAGCACATGCTGCAAGGTCTAGTTGAAGCGGGCGTAGACACATTTCGTATTAACTGTTCGTACCTCGAGTCGCATGAGGTATTGGAACTCATTCAACACATTCGCGCTGCAACGCCAGATGCGGGAATACTTGTCGACGTTCAAGGCCCAAAGTTGCGCACAGGTGACTCGCACTACACGTTCGTTGAGGGCACCGAAATTGAGCTCACACCAGACATGTTTGGTTTTGACCTGCATGAAATAGGCATTCAGTCGGGCGAGCGCGTGTTGGTTGCAGACGGTCAAATTGAATTATGGATTACTGCAATTCGCGGTGGCGACATAACAGCACGCGTATTGGTGGGTGGCGAATGCGCTCCGCATCGTGGAGTCAACTTCCCAGACACTGACGTGAAGGTGTCGGCTCTAAACGAAAAAGATTATGGCGACATTGCAGCAGCCAAGCAGGGTGGTGCAGAGTGGATTGCGCTTTCGTTTGTGCGCGACTCGGCGATCATCGAAGAAGTACGCAGCATTGTTGGTGACGAACCGCGCATTATCGCCAAGATCGAACGTCGTCAGGCGCTCATGAACCTTGAAGCAATTACGCGCGCATCCGATGGAGTGATGGCAGCGCGCGGTGACTTAGGAGCAGAGTTGTCGTTTGAAGAAGTTCCAAACATGCAGCAGCGCATTGCTGACTTAGCAATGATTGAAGGCAAAGTTTCAATCTGTGCCACCGAAATGATGGAATCCATGCGCACGAATCACCGACCAACGCGTGCGGAAGTTGCCGACGTCGCTGGGGCAGTGCGCGAAGGATTCAGCGCGGTCATGTTGTCTGCAGAAACCGCAACTGGGCACGATCCAATTAATGCGGTTACTGCAATGGCTCGAATTTGTGACGCCAATGAAACTCATGATGGAGCAAAGTCATATGCCGATGCACATCCAACCGAATCTGCAGTAGGTGCGGCAGCTGCTGCGCTTGCAAAACGAACAGGTGCTGCCAACATCATTGCTCTGACTTATTCGGGGTACTCAAGTGAAATCTTGTCGGCTTGCCGACCGGCAGCTCGCATCATTGCCGCAACACCATCGCCTGAAGTTGCGCGCCGACTTCGTTTGTATTGGGGAGTAACTCCAATCATCTGTCAGCGCAATATCGACTTGACGGTTGCTGTTGACGATGCATTTAATAAGGCAGTTGATGAGGGCTTGGTGCAATCAAACGAACTGGTTGTGGTGTGTGCCTCGCGCGAAAACATTCGCTCGGCAGCCGACACCATTTGGGTGCACAACGCCTAATTACGTCAGCGCTGGTTGCGTGCTGGGAGTGGAATCAATTCGCGTTACGCCATATGCGGCAATGAGACATGCAATACCTGCGATAACAAACGAGGACTTGTAGCTTCCCGATACATCACGTAAGTACCCAGCTCCGAAAGCCGCAACTGCAGCGCCGGTTTGGTGTCCTGCGAATACCCATCCATACACGAGTGGACCTCGCTGAATGCCGAATTTCTGCGTGCATAACGCAACGGTTGGTGGGACTGTTGCTACCCAGTCCAGCCCATAGAACACCATGAACCCGAGTAGCCCCCATCCTTTGGCGCTGAGCATTGGATCAAGCACAAGCAGGCTGAGTCCGCGAAATAGGTAATAGATCATCAATAACTTTATTGGGTCGCTGCGGTCGGTAAGCCAACCAGAAAAGATTGTGCCAATCACATCAAAGCCCCCAATGAGCGCAAGGTAACCAGCGGCAACAGAAGCGACGAGCAGATGATCGTGGGCAGCAGAAATGAAATGTGTCTGAATTAGTCCATTGGTGGAAAAGCCGCAAACGAAAAACGATCCCCACAGCAACCAGAACGCACCAACTTTTCGTGCATCGTGAAACGCACTAAACGCAGAACGGATTGGGTTCTGGAGCGGAACGGGAGGTTCATGATCGTCAGGTGCGCCATAAGGGGCGATTCCCAAGTCTGCAGGAGAGTTGCGCAAGAAGAAAAACACCACTGGAATAACCGAGAGTGCACATATGGCAATGGTTACGCCAACGTAGCGCCAACCAGAATTATCGGCGAGTCGAGTTAACAGTGGAAGAAATACCAACTGTCCGCTTGCCGATGCGGCGGTGAGTGCTCCGGTTACTAAACCTCGGCGCTTGACGAACCATCGCGAAGCAACTGTTGAAGCAAATACTGTCGCCATGCAACCCGAGCCCATGCCAACAACTCCGCCCCACAGGAAATACAGATGCCATGGCTGTGTGATCTGAGTTGTGAGTAACGCTCCACTAGATATGAGGGCAAGAGCGCTCATCGTTACGCGACGGAGTCCGTAGCGAAGCTGCAAAGCGGCAGCGAATGGACCAACGAATCCAAACAAGATGACGTTGATGCTGACTGCGGTAGCAATGGTTGCGCGACTCCACCCAAACTCGGTCTGTAGTGGGTCAATCAGGATTCCGGGCGTACTTCGAAATCCTGCGGCACCAAGCAAGGTAATGAATGCAACTACAAAAATAACCCAGGCGTAATGGAACTTTCGCTGGACTACTTGCACTCGTACGACAATAACCAAAAGGATTAGGGTTTTACCCATGACTTCCGAACACGTTGATGTGGTGGTGGTAGGTGCGGGGCTTTCAGGAATTGGTGCTGGTTACCACTTGCAAACCATGAGCCCAGATCGCAGTTATGTCATTTTGGAAGGTCGCGACAGCCTTGGCGGCACGTGGGATTTGTTCAAGTATCCGGGTGTGCGTTCCGACAGCGACATGCACACGCTGGGGTTCAGTTTTAAGCCATGGACTGAAGCAAAGTCCATTGCCGATGGCCCATCAATTTTGAAGTACCTGAAGCAAACAGTTTCGCAGTTCGGAATCGATAAACACATTCGCTATGGACACTTGGTAACGAAAGCGCAATGGTCAACTGACGATGCGCAGTGGACGGTGACGTCGACAAACAAGGCAACAGGTGCAACCAACACGTATACGTGTTCGTTCCTGTTTATGTGTTCTGGGTATTACAGCTACAAGAAGGGCCACACACCAGAGTTTGTTGGGCGTGAACGGTTTAAGGGAACCATCGTCCACCCACAAGAGTGGCCAACTGACCTTGATTACACCGGCAAGCGAGTGGTGGTTATTGGGTCTGGTGCAACTGCAGTCACCATTGTTCCTTCAATGGCAGATAAAGCGCAACATGTCACCATGTTGCAGCGTTCGCCGACCTACATGGTGTCGCGACCAGATCATGACGTGTTGGCTAACCGCATGCGCAAGGTATTGCCACCGAAGATGGCCTATAACCTCACACGCTTTAAAAACACGTGGCGCCAACAGTTGGTGTACAACAAGACGCGCACCGACCCCAACAAGGTAAAGCAATTGTTGCTGGGCGGAATTCAATTAGAACTTGGCGCCGACTACGACATTGCAAAGCACTTCACACCGAACTACAACCCATGGGATCAGCGCTTGTGCCTGGTGCCAAACGGTGACTTCTTTAAGGCAATGCGCGAAGGCAAGGCTTCAGTCGTTACCGATCACATCGCATCATTTACTGAAACAGGTATTCAGCTCGCATCTGGTGAACACCTTGAAGCCGACATCATCGTTACGGCAACAGGGCTCGAACTGGTCACGCTCGGTGAAATGGATTTCTTTGTCGATGGCAACCAGGTGGACTTCGCCAAAACTTGGACGTACAAGGGATTTGCTTATTCCGATATTCCTAACCTGGCATCTACGTTTGGTTACATCAACGCTTCGTGGACTTTGCGTTCCGACCTCACGGCAGAGTACGTATGCAGGCTGTTGAACCATATGCGTAAGAAGGGCGTCGTGCAGTGCACACCTCGATTGCGCGAACAGGACCGCAACATGAACGAGCGTCCGTGGATCGATGGCTTCTCTTCTGGCTATATGCAGCGCATGATGCACCGCATGCCTCGCCAAGGTGACCACGAGCCGTGGATCAACCCACAGAATTATCGTCGCGATAAGAAGATGTTTAAGCATTCACCGATTGACGACGGTGTCATGCAGTTCACAAAGCAATCCGCACGTGTCTAACGACAATCTGATCAGACTCATTCGCACTATTCCCGACGTTCCGTCGCCGGGAATTATGTTTCGTGACATTACGCCACTACTTGGTGATGCCGAAGGGTTTCGCCAAACAATTGCGGCATTGATCGATGCATCGCCGAGCCGCACGGTTTCCAGGGTGATCGGGGTGGAGGCACGGGGTTTCATTTTGGCTGCTCCAGTTGCAGAAGAGCTGGGGGCTGGATTTGTGCCAGTGCGCAAGCCAGGCAAATTGCCGTGGAAGGTAGTCAGTCAGGACTACGAACTGGAATACGGTTCTGACCGCTTAGAAATTCATGAAGACGCGGTTGGCCATGGTGACACGGTGCTCATTGTGGATGACGTGTTGGCAACAGGTGGTACCGCATCAGCAACGATTCGCTTGGTCGAAGGTCTTGGGGCAAAAGTCGTTGGACTGGTATTTCTTATTGAATTAGACGCACTCGGCGGACGAGAAAAACTAGGCGACTATCCAGTTGCTTCAGTGCTGCGCTTCTAGCGCTTATTCGTAGTCTTCGACGTCGATAACTGCGTCGTCTTCAGCTGGAAGTTCGGCAATGTTCTGCCGCTGGCGGAGGTCGTCAATTTTCTTGATTTCGCGACCAAGGCCTTTAAAGCGTTTGCCAACTGTGAGGTCGTCCAACTCTTCTTGCAAGTTGTCGAAGTTTTTCTTCACCTTGTCGAGTGACTTGGTGTACGCCTCCCACTGCTTTTTGAACTTGCCCATCATCTGCATAATTTGGGCGGCCGTTTCTTCGGTGTGGAAACTTTCAGTGGCTTGGCGAACGACAACTAAAAACGCGTACAAGGTGAGGGGAGAGCACAGCACCACTTTGCGCTCAAGGGCCCAGTCGATGAGTTCTGGGTCGGCTTCATGCACAAATCCCGTAATGCTTTCGTTTGGCACAAACAGCAATACGTAGTCCAACGAGTGTTGCGTGGTGGATACAACGTAGTCACGCTTTTGTAGTTCGGTAACACGCGCACGAACTGCGGTGATGAATTCACGTTTCAATTGGTCGCGAGATGCAGTTTCGGTTGCACCAACGTATTTTGCATATGAGTCAAGAGGAAACTTCACGTCCATGTACAACACGCGGTCGGGAGGCATGAGGAACGTATAGTCGGGGCGACCGCCACCGGTAATGGTGTCCTGCTTTTCGTAGTTGATGCCTTCGATGAAGCCGGCGGCACGCAGCATGTCTTCTGCCATGCGTTCGCCCCACTGTCCGCGAGCTTGCGAGCTGGACAACACGCTGTTCAAGTCACCTGCAGTTTTTGCTAACGCTGCAACTGCTTCTTCTACGTTGCCAAACTTCTTGGTGTTTTGTTCGCGAAGTGTGGCGATTTCGGCATCCATTTCGGCGATGCGGCGACCGATGTCTTCCTGCACAGTGCGCAGTGAAGTATCAATTTGTTGGGCGCTCTTGCCGAATCGTTCACCAGAAGCTTCGGCTACGCGGTCGGCTGCAAGCTTGATGGACTCTTCACGGTCGCGTCGGGACTGTTCGGTGAGCGCAGCAAGTGCGTCGGAGAGTGCCGATTGCACGACGTGATTTACTTGACCGGCGATGTCGACCTGTGGCGCTGGCTCGTACGTAGGCAGGGCTGGTGGTGAGCTTCGGCGGTTGGCAAGAAAGAGAACGCCTGCGCCAATGGCAAGGCCAACAATGAGAGGGAGAATGAAGTCCATCAGGCGATGGTACAGAAGGGGTGGAGCAGGATTCTGTGGTTATGCGCGCGGATGGTGGCAGGCCACGTAGTGGCCATCTGAAGCCAAGCGAAGCATCGGCTCTTCAGTTGCGCACAGTTCAGTTGCGGCGGGGCAGCGGGTGCGGAAGCGGCAACCCGATGGTGGGTCAAGAGGTGATGGTGGTTCGCCTTCAAGAAGCGTCGCCGACACCTTGCGCTCTGGGTCTGGAATTGGAACAGAACCTACGAGCGCCGAGGTGTAGTGATGCTGTGGATTTGCGTACAACTCATCGGGGGTTGAAATCTCACACACCTTGCCGAGATACATCACCATTATTCGCGTACTCACCGCTTTCACCACCGCAAGGTCATGCGAAATGAAAATGAGCGTCAGGCCATACTCGTCTTTCATGTCTTGAAGAAGGTTCAGAATTTGTGCCTGAACACTCACATCAAGAGCCGACACCGGCTCATCACAGATCAAGAGTTTTGGTTCAAGAGCGAGCGCGCGGGCGATGCTGATGCGCTGGCATTGTCCACCTGAAAACTCGTATGGGCGTCTGTCGCGAACGAGGGCTGGGTCGAGTCCAACAGAGTTAAGTAACTCGTCAACTTTGGCCGAACGTTCTGCCTCATTTCCGCGATTCCAAATCTTAAGTGGCTCTTCAATTGCTCGACTCACAGGGAATCGGGGATCCAGTGAGCTCACTGGATCTTGGAAAATCATTTGCATTGCAGGACGAATGTTGCGTAAATCCTTTTTCTTCAACTTGGTGACATCGGCACCTTGGAACACTATTGATCCGGAAGTTGGAGCCGGAAGTTGCAAAATTGCTTTTCCAAGAGTGGATTTACCGCAACCTGACTCACCAACAATTGAAAGTGTTTCGCCTTCAACTAGGTCGAGGCTCACATTAGAAACAGCTTTAACTACTTTTCCGCCACCGAGGTCAAATTCAACAACCAGATCTTTTACTTGCAAAAGCGTCTGGTCGACCGGGCGAAGGTGTGCTGTGTTGCCGCTTGGAACATTTGTCATTGCGCGCCTCCAAGAGGGAAGAAGCAGCGGTATTGGTGACCAGTGCTGTCAGTAGTGAGGTCTGGGTGCTGTGTGCGACACTTTTCTTGTGCGTAAGGGCAACGCGAAGCAAACAAGCAACCAGGCTCAGGCTTAGTCGGGTCTGGCAAGCGACCTTCAATAACGGGAAGTCGTGAACCCGATGGCGTTGAAAGTCGTGGAATCGACTTCATAAGTGCCTCGGTGTAAGGCATGCGCATGCGAGCAAAGAGGTCTTTGGTACTTGCATATTCCACTACTTCACCTGCGTACATCACAGCGATCTTGTCGGTGTGACCAGCCACAACTCCAAGGTCGTGGGTTACCAACACCATTGACATGTTGAGTTCTTTGCGCAACTCGCTAAGCAATAGCAGAATTTGAGCCTGAACAGTTACGTCCAGGGCAGTAGTTGGTTCGTCTGCAAACAGCAGCTTCGGATTGCACGCAAGCGCTATGGCAATCATCACACGTTGACGCATACCACCAGAAAGTTGACCAGGGAATTTCTTCAAGGCTTGTTCTGGGTCTGGAATGCGAACTCGCCCAAGTAGCTCAATTGCACGCATGCGAGCCTCTTCTTTTGAGAGACCTAGGCGAACCGTGAGACCTTCCATGATTTGTGAGCCAACACGACGCACTGGGTTGAGCGCTGTCATTGGATCTTGGAAAATCATTGCCATACCAGTTCCCCATGTTTCGCGAACTTGTTCGCGGGGAAGTGAAGATATCTCTTGGCCATCAAACACGACCGTTCCTGTGCGCGTTGCAGTGGAACCTAGTAATCCCATTGAAGCGCGCGACAGAACGGTCTTGCCTGAGCCTGATTCACCTACGATGCCGATGCTTTCGCCGGCAGCAATTTCTAGAGATACACCTTTTACGGCGTGCAGGTTTCCGCGACTAGTCGCAAAGCTGATTTCAAGGTTTTCAAGTTTCAGCATTGATGTCACAGTTTTGCCTGACGTTGATCGAGTTGTTTGCGTATGACATCTCCGATGTAGTTGCAGCTAATCACCGTGAGTGCAATGAAAATCAATGGAATGATGATGATGTGTGGAGCAAACTCAATGTCGTTACGACCACGAGCAACCATGCTGCCCCAACTGGTTCCATCGGGTACACCGGCGCCTAGTAATGAAAGAGAAGCTTCAGCAACGATTACTACACCGATAGCTAAGAAGGCAACCGCAAAAATTGCTGGTAACACGTTTGGCACAATGTGACGCCAAATAATGCTGCGATCTTTTGAGCCCATGCTGCGTGCGGCTAGTACAAACTCACGGTTTGCCCACGAGAGAGTTGCTGCACGGGCAATGCGACCAAGAATTGGGATGATCACGATGGTGAGTGAAATGACGAGCACCGTAATGCGTCGACCTGTAGAGGTGGGAACGTTCGGATCAACGCTGGTGGCTAACACGGCAATGAGCGCAAGCGACAACACCAAGTTCGGTACTGAAAGCACCACATTGAACAAGGTGGAAACAACGTAGTCGTACTTGCCACGAACATACGCGGCCGAAATGCCAATTGCACTTCCAATTACCCCACCTAGGAAAACGGCAGTGAACGAAATGAACAGTGAAATTCGAGCACCGTACACAATGCCAGACAACATGTCGTAACCGTTGGAATCGGTGCCCAAAAGGTGTCCTTGTTTAAACGGTGTAACTGAAAGCGCATCGTCAAAAACCTCTTGCCAGTTGGGAAGAGGGAGAAGCGGCCCAAACACGGCAAAGAAAATAATGAGAGCAAACCAAGCAACCGTAAGTCGGAATGCGAATGATTTTTTAACGGAGTCCACGGCGCTCCCTTGTTCGAGGGTCTACAAACCCAGATGCGATATCGACTATCACGTTGAAAAGCACATACCCAACGGCAACTAGAGCTATCAGAGACTGCAATGCAACGTATTGGCGGGTACCGAGCGCATAGATGATTTCGAATCCCACGCCTTGAATAGAGAAGATGTTTTCAATCACGACGGCGCCACCAATTAGGCCACCCATGTTGAGTGCTGCTGAAGTCATAAGCGTGATGCTGGACGGGCGAAACACGTGTCGCCACAAGATACGGCGGTCACTGAGACCCTTGGATGCGGCCATCGTGACATAGTCCTCTTTGAGAGTGGCAATCACGTCAGAACGAAGCAGGCGAGTGTAGGCGGCAATCAATCCGACAGACAGACTCACCACTGGAAGCACCATGTGTTTGAAGTGCTCGACAAGGTTCTCATTCATCGGAACATATCCAAGCGGTTCAACCCATCCAAGCTTTACGCCAACAACAAGAGCGAGAATGAGGCCAATTGCGAAACTTGGGATGGAAGAGAAAGTGAAGAGGGTTCCGCTCACCGCACGATCGAACTTTGTGCCTGCGCGATATGCACTTGACAACCCAAGTGGGATAGAAACTGAAAGTGCAACAATTTGCGAGTACAGCATGAGCAATAGCGACTTAGGTAGGGCGTTACCCAAGTGGCTCGCAACGGTTTCTGAACCGCCTGCGAAATAGAAACTTCCAAAGTCACCTTGAACAAAGTTGGTCAACCACTGCAAGTAGTAACCGAAGAAGCCTTTGTCGAGACCTAACTCTTGACGAATAACCTCCTTAAATTCCTCTGGCTGGCCAGGAAGCATGATGTCAACAGTGTCGGCTGGGAGCAGTCGCATGAGAAATGCAACAAGAAACGTTACGAGGAAGAGCACGAGGACAAGTTGTCCAATGCGCTTTGCGAGTTCCCCAAGTTTGTTCATGAATTACGCCCCTCGTACATCATTACAAAATAGAGGGTGGTGATGCAATTGCACCACCACCCTCTGAATTTTTGGATCACCTCATTGCTGAGGCGCTAATCCGGATTTACTTCTCGATGTATACACCTGTGAAGTTCATGCCGTAGTTAGCCATTGACTTAGCCTTGCCACCGCTGAGAAGTGGGAGGCCGTCAATACCTTTGAGCTTCTTGTTCACGAACATGTCGTACTCGGTGACTGCAATTGCGGTCGAGTATCCATTTTCCTGAACGATCTTGGTTGCTGCTTTGTAACCAGCCTTCTTCTTGGCTGCATTGCCTTCACCACGAGCAGCGAACAATGCTGCGTCAAGCGCGGCGTCATTCGTCCTCGACAAGTTCAAAATCTTGCCTAAAGGAGCAAGGGTCGGAACTTTTGTGAGTGGGTTTGGTGAGCCAGGACCGAAGTTGTCAGAAACCCAGAACGGAAGAACAAATCCTGATCCCTTTGCTTCATTCAATAACAAAGCCATTGCTTGGTAAGTCTGTGGGAATGCGTTCTTAATGATGACCGCAGTTTCTTCAGTCTTAATGTTCATGGTGATGCCAACTTTTGCAAGTTGGTTCTTCAAGAACGCGCTGTTGGCTTGTGAGTCGGAGCTGGTGTCGGTTGGGAATGTGAATTCAAGCGGCTTGCCGAGTGCTTTTGCACATGCTGCTGTCAAGGTCTTTGCCTTGGCTGCGTCATAGCCCTGGAATCCAGCAGTGTTGTATAGATCACTGGCCTTACCTACAACTGAAGTTGCAATTTCACCAATGCCGTTCAAGCGAACTTTTACATATTGTGCGCGGTCAATCGATGCAGAAACTGCCAAGCGGCATTCCTTCACGTTGAACGGAGCAATAGCAGTGTTGAACCAAATTGATGGATACCACAATCCACCTGAGTTCAAGCGTTGGTACGACTTGTTGTTTCGCAAGCTCTTCATTTGTTTGGTATCTGAAGCCGAGGTCATTTGAACAGCGTCAAAGGTTCCGCTCTTCACACCGTTTGCACGCTGTGCAGATTCTTTTGCATACACGAACTTGATGCTGTCGAGGTAAGGAAGTTGAACGCCAGCGGAATCTTTACGCCAGTAGTTCGTGTTCTTTACAACCGTCATTTCAGTTTGTGACCATGCACTTACCTTGAAAGGCCCAGTTCCGATTGGAGTGGTGCCGCACTTGGCTGGATCAGTGAGCTGTGCAGGGGAGCGCATGAATGCGCGTCCTGATGCGTACAGCGTCTCTGGCATCTCCGAGTTGGCAAGGTGCAAGTTGATCTGCAATGTCAACGGATCGATAACAGTATTCTTCAAGATGTTCG
>JBEAOI010000137.1:0-6943 GCA_041165005.1 Actinomycetota bacterium | reverse complement strand
TCCGATCCACTGGCAACAAAACTGTTGTATGCAACTGCACCTTCTGGAATCGTGGTTCCAATGTTGCTGACAACGACCGTTTCAATAACTGTTGGCAACCCTTTAGAAATTTCCGCCAAACGTTCGAAACAATCAAATTGTTTTCCGTTGTACAGATAACCATCGACTGCAAACAACACCTTTGGCGCAATCTGCCCAAATCGATCGAGTACTCCATTTGTTCCAAAGTCTGGAGACGACGAAGAAAAAACCGCACCGATAGATGCGGCACCGAGCATGACTTCGATGGCCTCCAAGGAATTTGGCAACCACGCAGCAACACGATCGCCTGCCACCACACCACGCGCCTGTAACGCCGACGCAATCGAAGCGACACGACTGCGCAATTCATCCCATGAGCGGACTCGTCGAACACCTGCTTCATCTATTGCTACGAGCGCTTCCCCGCTCCCCGTTGTTGCCAGCAGATTCTCAACAACACTGAGCGAAGCATCGGGGAAAAACTGTGCAGTTGACATCGAAGCGCCGGCCTGCGGGGCAACGTATGCGCGTGCACCTTTTTCACCAATAACCCCGCATTGATCCCACACCAACGACCAAAACTGGTCAGGTTGTGCAATTGACCATGCGTGCAAGTCGCCTGGTTCATTGGCCGTCTGAGCAAAAGAAGTCATTCGCGATTTGGCAATTCGCTCAACCGCTGGCGTCCACTGGGCTTTGGCTGAATTGGACATCGGCACTAACCTAATAAAGCCGTTATAGGTATTGATAATTAGCGGTTTTGCAGACTGAGAATGAGGGGAAAATATGAACTGGGGAGCATTTATTACGTGCGCTGTCACGGGCTCGGGAGAAACTGCGCATAAGAGCGACAAGGTTCCGGTCACTCCAGAACAGATTGCAAACTCATGCATTGAAGCTGCGAAGGCTGGTGCAGCAGTTGTGCACATTCACGTCCGCGACCCGCGCACTGGTCTTGGATCCCGCGACACCGAGCTGTATGCAGAAGTTGTCGATCGTGTTCGCTCATCCGACACCGACGTGGTCATCAACCTCACTGCAGGCATGGGAGGTGACATCGTTCTTGGTGGCGACGAAAACGTGTTGCCACTGGCTGCAGGCACCGACATGGTGGGCTCAACCGAGCGCCTCGATCACGTAACGCGCTTGCGCCCAGAAATTTGCACACTCGATTGCGGCACCATGAACTTTTCAAGTGGTGGCGACTACATCATGACCAACACACCAAGCGTGTTGCGCAAGATGGCAAAGATCGTGCAAGAACTTGGTGTTCGTCCAGAACTCGAAGTATTCGACACCGGTCACTTGGTGATGGTGAAAGACCTGTTGAAGGAAGGTCTGCTGGATGATCCAGTGATGATCCAGCTGTGCATGGGCATTGCTTATGGCGCACCAGACGATCCGAATACGTTCATGGCAATGGTGAACCAAATTCCCGAAGGCGCAGTGTTCTCTGCGTTCTCTATTGGTCGCATGCAGATTCCATTCGTTGCACAGTCTGTTCTTGCCGGCGGAAACGTGCGCGTTGGTCTTGAAGACAACCTGTACTTGAACCGCGGCGAGCTTGCTACAAACGGCAAGCTTGTTGAGCGTGCGGTGAACATTCTCGAGAACATGAACGTGTCCATCATGGGACCGAAAGAAGTTCGCGAAAAACTCAAACTCACCAAGCACGCGTAAGGAATAGCCATGAGCAACATTCCTGGTTTGAAGACCGTTGGTCTGCTTGGTGGCGGCGTAATCGGTGGTGCATGGGCAGCCCGATTTGTGCTGAATGGCGTTGATGTGAAGTTGTATGACATTGACCCACAAGCCACACGCAAAATGAACGAGATCATGGTTAATGCTCGTCGTGCATATTCGAAACTGACACTTGCCCCCCTTCCCAAGGAAGGAACCATCACCTTCGTCTCCACACCAGAAGAGGCGGTTACCGGAGTTGATTATGTGCAAGAAAGCGCACCAGAACGCCTCGAGCTGAAGCAGGAACTGCTCGCTCGTGCCAGTAAAGCCGCATCACCAACCACAGTGTTTGGTTCATCCACGTCTGGACTTCTGCCAACGCAGATTCAAAAAGACATGGTCAATCCAGAGCGTTTTGTGGTGGTGCACCCCTTTAACCCCGTATACCTCATGCCACTCGCAGAGATTTGTGGTGGTGACTTAACCAGCGAAGCAACCAAGTTGCGCGCAAAGGAAGTAGTCACTGCTGTCGGCATGAAGCCGCTCATGTTGAGCAAAGAGATTGACGGGTTTATCGCCGACCGATTGATGGAAGCGCTGTGGCGCGAAGCATTGTGGTTGGTCAATGACGGCGTAGCTACCGCTGAAGAGATTGACGATGCCATGCGCTTTGGCCCAGGACTTCGCTGGTCATTCATGGGAACGTTCTTGGTGTATCGCATTGCTGGCGGTGAAGCCGGAATGCGCCACTTCATGGCACAGTTCGGACCATCGCTGAAGTGGCCATGGACCAAGTTGATGGACGTACCAGAACTAGACGATGTGTTGCTTGAAAAGATTGTTTCGCAAAGCGACGATCAGGCAGGCACCGCAACGATCCGCGAACTCGAAGCACTTCGCGATGATTGTCTGGTATCGGTATTCCAGGCGCTCCGCGGCAATAACTACGGCGCTGGAAAAGTACTTGCCGAGTACGAGCGCGAACTATTTGGTCGAGGCCCAGTACCCGAGCTTGACCCACTTGGCCCATCGGTGTCACACGAGATGAACATTCCAGCGGATTGGACTGACTACAACGGACACACGAATGATTCGCGATACTCGCAACTTGTGAGCGAGGCTAGCGATACCTTCTTCCGCGCGATTGGTTTCACCCCAGAGTATTTGGCAACGGGTCGCACCTTCTACACCGTTGAAGGCCACACTCGCTATCTGGACCAAACCCATTCAGGCGACAAGATCAAGGTCCTTACTCGCGTTGCGTCATACGACGAGAAGCGCATTCACTTGTGGTCTGAAGTTGTTCGCGAAGACGGTGTTGTTGCATTTACCGCAGAGCACATTTTCTTGCATGTTGATACCAACACCGGCAAGTCATCGCCAATGGGTAGCGAGATGATGACGAAGCTAAAGCCAATTGGCGACGCGCATGCAAAACTTCCACAACCAGTTGGCATTGGCCGACGCGTTGGCGAAAAGCCCGCTAAGTAGAAAGCCATGAGCGCTGTGGTGTGGACTCCAGGCACTGTGGTTCCTGCCCCACTCGACTTGTATACCTGCAAGGTTGAACAGGACTGGGTGGACTACAACGGCCACATGACTGAAGCCGCGTACCTGACGGCAATGGGCTGGGGCTCGGATGCATTGTTTACTTTCATCGGCGACAACGACGAATACCGCGCGGCTGGTAACTCGTTTTACACCGTAGAAACTCACATTGTGTACGAAGACGAAGCGTTCCTCGATCAGCCATTGCATTGCACAACACTGGTTCTTGATATTGACCCAAAGCGCATGCACATTTACCACGAGTTGTTCAACTCGGAAAACGGCAAAAGACTGTCAAATTGTGAGCAAATGCTGGTTCATGTTGACATGAAAGCGGGAAAGTCAGCGCCAATTCTTCCCCATGTTTTTGAAGCGCTTTCAGCGGTTTACGAAGTACACAAACACGTGCCCACACCTGAAAATGTTGGTCGTGTCATGAAAATCAAACACAAGTAAAGGATCAATATGAATTTTGAACTCACCGATGAACAGCAAGCAATTGTTGACACCACTCGCACGTTCACCGAAAAAGAACTCATCCCGCACGAGGAACTTGTTGAAAAACTTGGAAACGTTCCACCAGACTTGGTGAAGCAGATTAAGGAGCGCTCAATCGCTGCTGGAATCTATGCATGCAACATGCCTGCCGAATACGGCGGTGGTGGACTTGACTCATTCGATTCAACGCTCGTAGACCGCGAGTTTGGCGCTACTTCATACGCACTGCACTACATCGTTGCTCGCCCATCAAACATCTTGCGCGCATGCAAAGACGAACAAATTCAGGAGTACCTCATTCCAACAATTACAGGTGAACGAGTTGACTGCTTGTCAATGAGTGAACCAGACGCTGGATCAGATGTTCGCGGCATGAAGTGCACCGCGGTGAAAGATGGTAAAGACTGGGTAATTAACGGAACGAAACACTTCATTTCACACGCCGACCTTGCCGACTACACCATCTTGTTTGCGGCAACTGCTGAAGAACAGACTTCAAAAGGACCTAAGAAGAAGATCACCGGATTCTTGGTGGACTTTGACACACCGGGCTGCGAAAAGGTTGCCGGCTACAACAGCGTTTCGAACTCTGGCTATCACAACATGATTATCAACTTTGATAACTGCAGAGTTCCAGAAAGCAAGATTCTGGGTGAACTGCACGGCGGCTTCGATGTTGCTAACGAATGGCTTGGCTCCACTCGCCTGCAGGTTGCAGCAGTTTGCGTTGGTCGCGCACGACGTGCTTTGCAGTTGAGCATTGAATGGGCAGCCACTCGCGAGCAATTTGGACAACAGATTGGAAAGTTCCAGGGCGTGTCGTTCAAATTGGCAGACATGAAAACGCAGCTTGACGCCGCCGAGCTCCTCACCTTGCGTGCCGCATGGAACGATGCCCACGGCAAGTTTGATGATGCAGAAATGGCAATGGCCAAGGTTTTCGCAAGCGAAATGTGCCAGTTTGTTACTGATGAAGCCATCCAGATATTTGGTGGCATGGGCTTAATGGACGAATTGCCACTTGAGCGCATGTGGCGTGACACCCGCGTTGATCGCATCTGGGACGGCACGAGCGAAATTCAACGCCACATCATTTCGCGCCAGCTTCTGCGCAAGTACGGCGGCTGATTTCAGCCATGCCCGATCTCGCGCGCCTATTGAACCCACGCAGCATTGCCGTTATTGGTGGCTCCCCCGCTGCACGCGTGGTTGAGCAGTGCCTAAAGCTGGGCTACACAGGGAAGATTTGGCCAGTACACCCCACGAAGAAAGAGATGCATGGGGTTCCATGTTTTGCTTCGCTTGCAGACTTGCCGGGCGTACCTGACGCTGCGTTCGTTGCAGTTAATCGCCACCTCACTCTTGATGCCATTTCGCAACTGAGCGCAATGGGTGCAGGAGGTGCGGTTTGTTACGCCTCGGGATTCGCAGAGTCGGGCGATGTCGAACTGCAAGCCGAACTCGTTCGCCGAGCCGGGGAACTTCCCATTCTTGGCCCGAACTGTTACGGGTACATCAATGCATTAGACGGAATTGCACTATGGCCAGACGAACACGGTTGTCGACCAGTGAAGCATGGCGTTGGAGTCATTTCGCAAAGTGGCAACGTAGGAATCAACCTCACCATGCAACAGCGCGGCTTAAACATGGCGTACATGGTGACAGTGGGTAATCAAGCTGGTGGCGGTGTTGAAGACGCATTGCAATCGTTCATTGACGACGACCGCGTAACTGCAATTGGCATGTTTATTGAAGCCGTGCGAGAGCCCATTCGCTTTGCTCAACTCGCACAACTCGCATACAACAAGGGCAAGCGCATTGTTGCATTGCAAACTGGAAAGTCTGAAGCAGGTGCACTCATTGCTGCATCGCACACCGCTTCGCTTGCGGGAAACCGTCAGGCATACGCCGCATTGTTTGAACGCTGCGCAGTTGCCACCGTGGAGACTCCAACAGAACTGATTGAAACTCTAAAAATGCTCGACAACGGTGGTGTGCTGAGCGGATACCGGCTTGCATCGCTGTCATGTTCTGGCGGCGAAGCATCGCTCATCGCCGACATGTCGGAATTTACGAACCTAAAGTTTGAACCATTCCCTGCAGAACAAACTGCACGCATTGAGGCAACACTTACAGAACTAGTGCATGTTGCCAACCCATTCGACTACCACACGTTCATGTGGGGCGATAAGCCAGCCATGACCGCAACGTTTAGCGAAACTATGCGCGGCGACCATGACGCAACGCTGTTATTGCTTGATGCGCCAACTCGCGAAGACCAGGACGCAAGCAGTTGGTTGGTTGCTGCCGAAGCCTTTGCTGCCGCCGCTGCCGCAACTGGCCGACGCGCAGTATGCGTGGCAACTATGTCTGAGAATTTTTCGGAAAGCATGCGTAACTCGATCATGTCGCTCGGTCTCAATGCCGCTCAGGGCTTGCGCGAAACACTGGTAGCCCTCGACCGTGCAGCCTGGTTGGGATCTCATTCCCCCATGGGGCTTCCTGCTCCGGTTGTAGCGCCAGGCGAAACGGCGCTGGTAGATGAAGCAAACAGCAAGACCATGCTCGCGTCATGGGGCGTTCCCGTTCCGCAAGGTGCTCGATGCACCCGCGATTCGGTGGTTTCCGAGTCTCAGCGCATTGGCTTCCCCATCACTTTGAAGGGCCTTGGACTTGCCCACAAGAGCGAAGCAGGCGCTGTTGCAGTTGGCTTGCGAGATGCAGAACAACTCACCGCAGCCTTGAACGCAATGCCGTCTGAAATCGGTGAGTTTTTGGTTGAACAGACAGTCACCGGAATTGTCGCCGAAGTGCTGGTGAGCATTCGCAGATCTGCTCCGCTTGGCTGGCTCATCACCGTTGGCGCGGGTGGAGTGCTTACTGAACTTTGGAAAGACTCGCAGTGCGTACTTGCACCAGCAACTGCACAAGACCTACATGGTGCATTACAGAAGCTGCGCATTGCCCCAATTCTGAATGGCTACCGCGGAAAGCCTGCCGCCAACATTGATTCGCTTGTGAGCGCAATACTCACGCTGCAGCAACATGTTGTTGGGTCGAAGCTCGCAGAGGTTGAACTAAACCCTGTGCTTATCACGACCACGTCTTCTGTTGCAGTCGACGCACTGATTATTGAGGAGAAATAACCCATGTCCGTTCACACCACCACTTCACTTGACGGCAAAGTTCTCGA
>JBEAOI010000136.1:0-3074 GCA_041165005.1 Actinomycetota bacterium | reverse complement strand
TCCATATGCAGTCGAACCAGGAGTAGTTCGTAAAGGTGATGGAACTCCGTACGCGGTGTTCACACCCTTTTCAAAAATTTGGATGCAACACGGATGGCCAGCACCTTTTGCAAAGCCCTCGGTGAAGTGGAGTGGTGCTCCTGCAGTTGCCAGTGAATCAATTCCGCAAGATCCGTCTTGTGATGCGAATTTGCCTGAAGCAGGTGAAGATGCAGCGTGGAAGGTGTGGGAGAACTTCCGCGATACGGCACTCGATCTTTATAACGAGACACGGAATAATCCCGACATAGCGGGAACGAGCAAGTTGTCACCGTATTTGCGCTTTGGAGTAATTCATTCTCGTTCGTTGCTTGCTGAGTTAAACGAAACTAAAGCGCATGCAGTGTTTCGAAGCGAGCTTGGTTGGAGAGAGTTTTACGCCGATGTGTTGTTTCATCAGCCGCGAACAGTTCGCGAAAACTTGCAGCGCAAGATGGACTCAATCGTGGTTGACACTGACGAACGTGCTCATCAACGATTTGCATTGTGGTGTGAGGGCAAAACGGGTTACCCAATTGTCGATGCGGGAATGAAACAGTTGCTTGCAACAGGCTGGATGCATAATCGTGTGCGCATGATTGTTGCCAGCTTCTTGGTGAAAGACCTGCATTTGCCATGGCAGTGGGGCGCAAAGTATTTCATGAAACATTTGGTCGATGGCGATATTGCTTCCAACCAACACGGTTGGCAGTGGACAGCAGGAACGGGAACGGATGCATCGCCGTACTTCCGTATTTTCAACCCCATTTCACAAGGTGAAAAGTTTGACCCCAACGGTACGTATGTGCGCACCTGGATTCCTGAACTGGCCGACACGCCAAATGACGTGGTGCACGCCCCTTGGCTTGCGGGTTTGTTGAACCCGTATCTCGAGCCCATCGTGGACCATGCGCAAGAGCGAGAAGAATCGCTCATTCGCTATAAGCAGTTATCGGTATCCTGAGAGGGATCCCGACATGCTTGACGACCGTAAAACAGCCATTCTCCGCGCAGTAGTTGAGGAGTACATCGCCACGGCCCAGCCCGTTGGCTCATCTCACATTGCTGCATCCCATGGGGTGCAAGTGTCCTCGGCAACGGTTCGCAATGACATGGCGTTTCTTGAGCAAGAGGGGTATCTTGCGCAGCCACATACGTCTGCTGGTCGAATTCCTACAGATAAGGGATATCGATTTTTTGTTGACCACCTCACTCCAAACGGAAAACTTGGCGTTGCGGATCAAATGAAAGTTGGCGAGTTCTTCGATACCGCAACGGGTCGACTTGAAGAAACATTGCAGCGAACGAGCACATTGCTTGCTCAAATGACCAACTACGCAGCAGTGGTGCTTGGTCCGAAAAAGGAAGTTGCCGTTGTTCGCTCGGTGCAACTAGTTGGGCTGTCGGCGCATTTGGCTACAGCGGTAGTGGTGTTGTCGAACGGTGCAGTTGAAAGTGAACCAATTGAGCTTGCAAAAACCATTTCGGAAGATGAACTGCAACGCACTACTGCGCATCTTTCTCGTTTAATGGTGGGTAAGGCACTTGGTGACATGGCGCAAACTGCGGCAACTGGTGATGTTGTTATTGACACGTTGGCTAAGCAAGTGTTTGCAGCGTTGAGCGGGCGACGAACTGACGAGTCGGTATTTGTTGGTGGCGCTTCGGCAATGGCCGAAGCATTTGATGCAGTAGAAATCGTTCGATCGGTTTTGCACACGCTTGAGCAACAATTTGTCATGGTGTCGCTCGTGCGCGACATGTTAAATCGTGGACTGTCGGTAGCTATTGGCGCAGAGCACGGTGTAGAACCATTAGCGGCATGTTCAGTCGTGCTTGCTCCGGTTATTGCAGATGGTGCAACGCTTGGAACTGTTGGCATTCTTGGGCCTACGCGCATGAACTATCCGCAAGCGTTGGCAACTGTTGAAGTGGTGAGCGATCGTCTCGGTCGCAGACTTGCGGATAGCTGAGGCAGGCGGTGGCTGAAGATTTTTACGCATTGCTTGGCGTGTCGCGTGGAGCAAGCCCAGACGAATTGAAGAAGGCGTACCGTAAACGTGCTCGCGAGTTACATCCCGATGCGAACCCGGGTAACGCAGAGGCTGAGGCGCAATTCAAAGAAGTGTCGCGTGCGTACGAAGTGCTGTCAGATCCAGAAAAGAAAGCCCGATACGACCAGTTTGGTGAAGCGGGAATCGGTGGATCGGGTGGTGGTGGGGATCCATTTGGTGGAGCTGGTGGTTTCGGCGACATCTTTGAAGCGTTCTTTGGTGGAGGGTCGCCCTTTGGTGGTGGCCAACGTGGGCCAAGCGGTCCGCCACGCGGACAAGACATTGAAACGGTTGCAGATATTGCTTTTGAAAAAGCAGTGTTCGGTTGCCAGACAACGGTGAAAGCTCGTACTGCAGTTCGCTGCGAAGACTGTGCAGGTTCTGGCGCAAAGGCTGGAACATCGCCAATAACTTGCAGCGAATGCAATGGTGCGGGACAAGTGCGACGAGTTCGTCAGAGCATGCTTGGCCAAATGGTTACTGCGCAAGCCTGTCACCGTTGCAGTGGAACGGGTCAGAGCATTGCTTCGCCATGTGCTCCTTGCAAAGGTGAGGGTCGCATCATCAAGGAAGTTTCGTATCCAATTGAGGTTCCTGCTGGCATCGATAGCGGCCAAACACTGCGTCTCACAGGCAAGGGTGCGGTTGGGCAACGTGGCGGTAGTGCCGGCGATCTCTTCGTGCATATGCGGGTTGCCGATCACGACATGTATCAGCGTGAAGAAGACGATTTGGTAACAGACATTGAAGTATCCATTGCGCAAGCAGCACTTGGCGCAACAATTCAATTGCCAACACTCGATGGCGACGAAGTGCTCGATGTTCCTGCTGGCACGCAACATGGTCGCGAGTTCGTATTGAAGGGTCGCGGAGTTCCGCGCTTGTCGCAAGGTGGACGTTCGCGCGGGCGTGGTGACTTGCGTGCGCGAATTGTGGTTGCTGTTCCAACAAAACTCAGCGACGCAGAACGCGATTTGTTGCGCAAGTTTGCCGAGAGTCGTG
>JBEAOI010000135.1:0-4559 GCA_041165005.1 Actinomycetota bacterium | reverse complement strand
CATTGACGTTTTCGTTGATTGCTCCATTCGCTGGATATTTCGTTGGCAAGTTAGGTGAGAGAAAAACGGGAATGCTCGGTGCGTTGATGATTCTTCTCGCCATGGTCGCACTTATTTCAGTGCAGTCTCCAAACAGTGATTGGAAAGTGATTCTGGGACTGTCATTAACTGGTTTCGGTATGGGAATTGCAGCGCCATCGTTGACCGCACTGCTTGCTGCCTCGGTGAAAGAGAGCGACATGGGCGTTGCGAGCGCGATGCAGCAACTGATGTCGCAAATGGGCGCAGTGCTTGGCGGTGCACTCATGATTGCTGTGCATGACATTACGGAAAGCAGTGGGAAAGTAATCAGTTATTCCTATGGATTGCTCATAGGAGTAGCTGCCACTATTGCGGCAATCATTACTGCAAGTTTGGTTCGTTCAACCGAAAACTAAAGCGTTGACGTGATGGCCATGATTTCGGCCGCAACTTTTTCTGCCAGGTCGTCTTTTGGCATGGCAATTTGCATCTGCATCATCTTTGTCATGTCGCCTTCAACTTTTACTTTGCCTGACAAAAAGGCCTGCATACCTGCTTGAGGGTCTTGCTCAAGAAAAATTGCACGGGCAGTTGCATAATCGGTGGTGACCGTGAGATCTGGCGATTCGAGATGACCCAAGTCCATGACCAGGTCGCCCGAAGATGTGTCGATGTGACTGTGAATAACGCCATCACCAAAAGGCACGTTCTTCACCACTTGATTCATGCGAATGGACACGGGAATCTTTGGCGCCTGACCCTCAAACTTGGCACGAATGAGACGCGCTTCGGCGATCCATTCAGGCGAGAGAAAAGGGTTTGGCACGTGAGGCAGGCTAGTTGTTTGCAGCGCGAATTGCATCTCGTGTGTCAATTGCAACAGCACGACTGGCCTGCGCGAAGTCTTCTCCGTTGCTGGCGTACAACACTGCGCGTGACGAATTGATGATCAGGCCAGTTCCTTCTTCGTTGCGTCCCGCGCGCACGGCAGAAACGATGTCTCCACCTTGTGCACCAATTCCGGGAACAAGGAAAGGCATATCGCCAACGATTCCTCGAACTTCTGCAAGTTCTTGTGGGTAGGTAGCACCCATGACCAATGCGGTGTCGCCAATGTCGCGCCACTTTGAAGCTGCAGCAATTGCAACATGTTTGTATAACGAAGTTCCATTCACCATCTTCGATTGAAACTCGCCACTGCCGCTGTTTGAGGTGCGACACAACACGATGGTTCCCTTGCCCGAAGTTTGCAGAAATGGAATGAGTGAATCTGTGCCTAGATACGGATTAACCGTCACTGCGTCGGCTTGGTAACGCTCGAATGCCTCACGCGCGTACAGCGCAGCGGTGTCGCCAATGTCGCCACGCTTGGCATCCAGGATGAGCATGACGTGCGGGTATTGCGTACGAATGTGGTCGCACACTGCTTGTAGTTGCGCTTCGGCGCCAACAGCAGCGAAGTAGGCAATTTGTGGTTTGAATGCACACACGATGTCAGCTGTTGCATCAACAATGTCAATACAAAACTTCTGAATACCAAGGGGGTCGTGTTTGAGGTGCGCGGGAAGTTTGTTGATGTCGGGGTCGAGTCCAACGCACAGTGCAGAATTCGTTTTCGCCCATGCAGCATTAAGTTTTGAATAGAACGACATGTTCGGGTTCAGCCAACAATCACAATTGCGCCGGTGGGGCAGAGTTCTTCGGCTGCAGTCACTTGCGCGCGAAGTTCTTCACTCGGTTCTTCTTGAAGGATGTACAGCCTTCCGTCGTCGCGAATTTCGAATACCGTTGGAGCCTGATGTACGCATCCACCTGTTGATGCGCACATGTCGAAATCTACGGTTACGCGCATGCCTCAACAGTAGTTGAAGGACTATTTATGTTTGCGAGTTGCCTCATGGCGTTGGAACGCGCTCAGCACCGCACGAAGTGATGCGGTGATGGTGTTTGGGTCGATGCCCACGCCCCAACGATTGTGGCCGCTGTCGTCGCCCGTTTCTACATAAGCAACTGCAGTGGCTTGTGAACCCTGACCAAGCGCGTGCTCGGTGTAGTCCTTCACGTCGAGATGCCCGCTGAACTGGCCGCGGATGGCATGAACAAACGCATCAATCGGCCCGTTGCCTTTACCCATGAACGTTTGTCGGGTTCCATTGATGTCGATTTGTGCGGTGATCTCGGTATGGCCAGTGACCGATTCACTCTTCAGTTCATGGCTAATCAAGTTGTAGGTAGGAAATTCAGGGAGGTATTCGTGTTTGAACGCATCCCACAACATTGCTGGGCTGATTTCAGTTCCCGAATCTTCAGTGATGTGCTGAATGTTCTGAGAGAACTCAATTTGCAAGCGACGTGGCAGGTCGTAGCCATGCTCTGCCTTCATAATGTAGGCAACACCGCCCTTGCCCGACTGGCTGTTTACACGAACGACTGATTCGTATGAACGGCCAACATGCTTTGGGTCAAGCGGCAAGTAGGGAACACCCCACTGGTCGTAATTGTCGGAAAGAGCTTCGAAACCTTTTTTGATTGCGTCTTGGTGACTGCCTGAAAACGCGGTGTACACCAAGTCGCCAACGTATGGCTGGCGCTCGGGAACTGGAAGGCGATTGCAATACTCGGCGTCGCGACGCAATGCGTCAATGTCGGTGATATCGAGCTCTGGGTCGACACCGTTCACGAACAAGTTCATTGCCAACGTAATGAGGTCGACGTTTCCGGTGCGCTCACCGTTGCCAAACAATGTTCCTTCAACGCGATCGGCACCTGCCATAACTCCAAACTCTGCAGCAGCAACTGCGCATCCTCGGTCGTTGTGTGGGTGCAATGAAATGATGACCGTGTCGCGCTTGGCGATGGTGCGGATAAACCATTCAATGACGTCGCCGTACACGTTTGGCGTGTAGCACTCAACAGTTGCAGGCAAGTTCAAGATGAGTTTCTTGGCAGTAGTTGGCTGAATAACCTCCATCACTGCCTCACAGATTTCAATTGCAAACTCTGGCTCGGTCAGCGTGAAACTTTCTGGCGAATACTCGTAGCGCACGTCAGTTCCAGGAAGCAGGTGTTCCATTTCCTTGCACAACTTTGCTGCCTTCACAGCAATATCAATAACACCCTGCTTGTCGAGTCCGAACACCACGCGACGCTGCAGTGGATTAGTGGAGTTATAGAAGTGCACGATGGCGCGCTTTGCACCCTTCAAGCATTCGTACGTGCGCTTCAACAAATCTTCGCGGCATTGCACCAACACTTGAATAGTGACATCGTCAGGAATGAGATCTTGTTCAATGAGCAAACGAACGAAATCAAAATCAGGTTGTGATGCAGATGGGAATCCAACTTCAATTTCCTTGAAGCCCATTTTCACGAGTGTGTTGAACATGCGCAGCTTGCGCTCTGGGTCCATCGGGTCGATGAGCGCTTGGTTGCCGTCGCGAAGGTCGACTGAGCACCACAACGGTGCTTTGGTGGTGACGTTGTTCGGCCAGGTGCGGTCCTTCAGTACCACCGGAATGAACGGTGTGTATTTTTCGAATGGCATCTTTTTTGGAGTTACGGGCTTTGGGGCCATGTTGCGTTTCTTTCTCGGTAATGAAAAAACCCCCTGACCTTTCGGTTCAGAGGGTTTCGGCGACAGCGAATATGGGGCTGGCGCCGTTATGTAAGTAGAAGGTCCAAAACTTGCGCTTGCATGATGAAACCAGCCTAGCGGTGGTTTTAGCGAGGTGTTGGACTCAGAAAGTTGGCGAACTGCCAAGGGTCTGAGTGGTCCAACAAACTGTCGTCATTGCCGAACCCAGGGAACGGATCGAAGCGCTCGGACAGCGGGGTCCAGTCGGCAGCAGCCGAATGAATTGGGCCGATGTACGGGCTGGTCCATTCCAGAAGTTCGCGCCACGGCAAATCGTCTGGCACACATACTCCAGCAGTTGGGTAGGTGAGCAACCAACGAACTGCGGCAACAACCGAGCCACCAACTTGCAACGTGGTTGCACTTTGGCCAGGAAGAATGCTGCGCGCTTGGTCGATGTCGAGAAGCGAACCTGTCCACCATGACTTGTAGTCGTGACCCATGAGCAACACGCCGAGTTCGTCGCGACCGCTAATGATTTCGTTGTTCAAAATGCGCTCGCGGTCTTGCATCTTCCAATTGCGCATACGCAGTTCCAACACGCTGTCAATTGCAACATCGGATGGGTGATAGGCGTAGTGCACGGTTGGTCGATATGCGTCGGTGCCATCTGGGTTTTTTACCGTGAGGTGTTTGCACATGGTGTACGACTCGCCGTGGCGAATCACCATGCCGAGGTTTTGTCCGCTTGGCACCCAACTGCGTACCCACGTTTCCATTCCTGGTTGTGCGATGCAGATTTGATTGCGCGGACCATCGTCGTGATGCTCATGTGCATTTTTTGGCATCCACTTTTCGTGCGTGCCCCAGCCAAGTTCTGCTGGTGCAATACCTTCTTCGTAGAAACCTTCAACAGACCACGTGTTGCAAAACTCGTTGACCTCTTTTGGTTTGTTGGTGATTT
>JBEAOI010000134.1:0-5727 GCA_041165005.1 Actinomycetota bacterium | reverse complement strand
CAGGCTCGGCGTCGAGCGTTATCGCTTCAAGTAAATGCGAACCATGATTGCGAGCATTATTCACTTCGGTTGAAACCGGGTAATACGAAACAGCCTCATCTGGAATGCCCTGCGCAAGATGAAGCGGAGCGGATACATCTTCAGAAAGCCACTGTGCAATTCCGTCTTGTGTGAGCAACACTGGCATTCTGTTGTGAACCTGGGACACGCGTTCATTGGCCTCAGTGGTAAGCGCAACACAGGTGTTCAATTCCCTGCCATCAGCATCACGCCACGTTGACCACAACGATGCAACTGCAAAATGGGATTGATGGTCGTAGCCGGAACCTGTTCCAGGAAAGAAGGCAAAAGGTTGCTTCATCGCCTTCCCCATTTTCTTCATTGGCTTCCATTCGTAATAGGCATTCATCGGCATTACACACCGATGACGACTGATGAGATTGCGAAAAGATGGCTTCTCCGCTACCGATTCTGATCTGGCATTAATCAAACTCGCCGCACGTGACACATCTTTTGCCCATACCGGCACCAGGCCCCACGACATCACATCGAGTCGCACCTGGCCCTCGATTCCTCGCAGAACATACACATCACTTGTGGGGGAAATGTTGTAGTTCAGTGTCAGGTCTGCACTATCTGTAACTGCAGAAAAAGCCTGGGCTATTTCCAACGCACCAGTTTTGCGCACATATCTTCCACACATGTTTTGCTATCTCAGCAGACCCGTATTGTCCGCAAAGAGTTGCACCAACACCGGGGTAACAATCAATCCAGGGAGCAATGAACCCAAGCGAATCTTTTTGATGTCAAGCAAATTCAGTCCAATTGCCATGACCGCCAAGCCACCTGTCGCAAACAATTCAATCCGCATTCGGTCATTGAGCAGCGAATCGAGTTGCGTGCCGAACAATGTCAAGGTCCCTTGCACAACAAAAACACTGACAGCACTGAACAGCACACCAACACCATGAATTGCTCCGAAGATGACGCTCATAAAACCGTCAAGCGTTCCTTTGATGATGTACAGCTGCGGCGTTTCGCCCGATGCATCTTGGATCGCTCCAAGAATGGTGAGTGGTCCTATGCAAAACAACAGTGTTGCCGTAACGAAACCCGAAATAAATGGACCTGGATCTTGTCGCTTCGCAAATCGTTTCCGAATTACTTCCCCAATCCCAACGAGTCGATCTTCTATGCGCAAGACCTCACCGATGATTGCGCCGAAAACCATCCCGAGTAACGGGAACACCATGTTGTGTGTTTTCAACAAATCGCTCAAGCCAAGACCAATGGTGACCATACCGATCACTTGAACAACGATGACTCGCACTCGATCGGGGATCTTGTCCCCCATGGCGATTCCAACCATGCCGCCAATCAGCACTGTGGCAGTATTGATCAATGTTCCGAGGCCAACCACACGTCCACGCTATATGACAGTGATCTTGGCGCTCTGCGCCGCAGCGTTCTACGGAGTAGCTGATTACTCAGGAAGTCGTGGTGCCCGTCTTGCCCACGCCGCCTCAATTACCTTCCTGGGTCAAGCAGTGGCTTTCATCTGTATTGGCATTTTTCTGTTATTTGCCCAAACGCCAGTTATGCCGGTTGAAAGTTGGATGTGGACTACCGGTGGTGGGTTTGGCGGTGCTATCGCGCTGGTCGCGTTCTACCAAGCCATGTCAAAAGGCTCAATGACAGTTATCGCACCAATCACTGCCGTCATTGGGTTATCCGTTCCCGTACTCGCTGGAGTTCTGCAGGGCGAACGCCCATCATCACTCGCCTGGTTTGGTATCGCAATAGCGGTTGTTGCCGTAGCGCTCGTTGGCGACGTTCTTGACCGCCATGACCTACCCACTTCAATGAGCGCTATTTGGATGGCAGTTGCTGCTGGTTTTGGTTTTGGAATGATTTTTGTGTGCATGGGCAATGCCAGTCATGAACATGGTTTGTGGCCTTTGTTCGGTCAACGAATGGTCAGTGTGCCAACTGTTGCGCTTATTGCTTTGCTACAAACGAAACGAATTCACGTTCCAAAGAAGGCAATCGGATTTGCCATTCTTGCCGGTGTTCTCGACACCTCGGCAAATGGTTTATACCTTGCAGCAACCAGCATGGGCTTAATGTCACTGGTCTCTGTGATCGTTGCTTTGTATCCGGTTTCAACCGTTGCTCTTGCCATGAAGTTTGACCACGAACGTCTACATCGTTCACAAGCTGTTGGAATGGCGATGGCTGCTGCTGCTTTGGTGCTCGTCAGCATCTGATCAATCAACACGAGAGTGCAGAGTCGGGCTGGCGGGATTTGAACCCACGACCTCTTGTCCCCCAGACAAGCGCGCTAACCAAGCTGCGCTACAGCCCGTATCTTGCCGAGCCTAACGGAACAGTTCGATTACACGCCAAGACAGATACAACACAAGACCACCCACCAACAGTTTGAAGTGCCATGGCAGTGGGACGTCTTCCTCGCCCTCAATACCTGCGAGTTTTTTCAGATCGAGATTCTTAGCGGTGATTGTGCCGTGCGCATTAGCGACTTCAATTTCGGTTGAGCAGTTCGGGCAACGACCATCTTGCGAGACTGCGCTAGGAGCTAGATATTTTGAACATGGCTCACACCACGGCATGACGTACTACTTCAGTCCGATCGCTTGCGAACGCGCAACTTGATCGGCGTAGAACCGAATTCAAACTTTTCACGAATTGATCGTTCCAGATAGCGAAGATAGTGCTGTGGCAATTCTCTATTCACGAACAACGTAAACGTTGGAGGATCATTTGCGCCTTGCAATGCATACAACACGCGTGCACCCGCACCCGCTGGCTGCTTTTGTTGGGCTTCTGCAATAACACGATTCACGTCTTTTGTAGGAACGCGCTTGTGATAGTCGGTGATGCACTCTTGCAAAATTGGAAGAAGTCGGTGCACACCTTTACCGGTAAGTGCTGAAAGCTTCAGCACTGGCGCATCGCCAATGAAATACAACTTCCGAGTCATTTCGGTATCAATGTGCTCGCGTCCGTCCGCATCGAGAGTTTCCCATTTGTTCAACACAACGATGACCGGGCACCCAGCAGCATCGATACGTTCCGCAAGCCGTTGATCTTGGTTTGTAATTCCCTCTTGTGCATCAATCACGAGTAACGCAACGTCAGATTCATCGACTGCGCGCAATGCACGAACAAATGAGTAGTACTCGGCAGATTCATCGACTTGGCTCTTACGACGCATTCCTGCAGTATCAACAAAAACTATTGGACCATCGGGCGTATCCACCTGTGTGTCAATTGCATCGCGTGTGGTACCCGCCATGTCGTGGGTAATGGAGCGGTCTTCGCCAACCAAACGGTTGAACAACGTGCTCTTGCCAACGTTTGGACGACCAACAATTGATACGCGCGGAATTCCAGACACGCCTCGTGGAAGCACAACCTCTTCTTCGGCATCTGGAGCTTCAACAATTTCCAAAATCATGTCGAGCAAGTCGCCAGATTTGCGTCCATGCAACGCGGACACCGGAACAGGATCGCCGAAACCGAGTTTGAGGAAATCCCAGCGATCGGCTTCACGCTTATCCGAATCGATCTTGTTGCTGACAACAATTACTGGACACTTCAATCGGCGCAGCCACAGACCAATCTGCTCGTCATCGTCGGTAACGCCGATAGCGGTATCGACCACAAAGAGCACCAAACTTGCGGTCTTTGCGGCTTCTTCAACCTGACGACTTACCTTGGCGTCAAGCTCCGTTCCGCCTGGCATCCATCCACCTGTGTCGACCAAGTTGAATTTCTTGCCTGTCCACTCCACTTCGCGCTCAAAACGATCGCGGGTGATTCCTGGTTGGTCCTCAACAATTGCGACCTGAGAGCCCATGAATCGGTTGAACAACGTGCTCTTGCCAACATTGGGCCTTCCAACAATGACTACCGTCGGAAGAGCCGATGGAGTTTCGTTATCCAGTTCGGTTGTCACCCGTTCATTCTACTGTTGTCAATGAAACAATGGTCTGAACTCCAGAGCATGAAAAACACTGCAGTATTGTGTTTCTAGATGCAAAATTTGCCTGATTCTGTGCACAGCGTTGATCGCGTCCTGCTTGCTGCCCCACGCGGCTTTTGTGCAGGTGTAGAAATGGCAATTAAGGCGCTTGCCTGGATGGTGCGCACATTTCCCGCCCCCGTCTACTGCTACCACGAGATCGTGCACAATCGCGCAGTAGTTGATCGGTTCCTGAAGTTGGGAGTCATTTTCGTCGATGATGTTGCCGAAGTCCCGATCGGCATGCCAATCATGCTTTCGGCTCATGGTTCAGCTCCGCAAGTAGTTGAACTTGCCCGCCAACGAGGAAGTTATGTCGTTGACTCGGTCTGTCCATTGGTGACGAAGGTGCACCATGAGGTGAGAGTTCGCGCCGGAAAAGGTTTCCGAATCGTTTATGTGGGGCACGAAGGACATGAGGAAGCAGTCGGAACCATGGCCGTTGCGCCAGATTCCATTTCTCGAGTTGAGTCATTGGAAGAAGTTGAAGCACTACCAACTTTTTCTGAGCCTGTTGCGTTACTCGCACAAACAACCCTCTCGCATCGAGATTGGGCAGGAATTGCCGAAGCTGTCAAAGTGAAATATCCATCCGTGTGGTCACCAGGAAAAAGTGATTTGTGTTTCGCAACTACCAACCGTCAAAGTGCATTACTGCAAATAGCTTCTCAATGTGATTCGGTGATTGTTATTGGTTCAGCAAACTCTTCGAACACGCGAGCACTAGAAAAACTTGCACATGATGAAGGTTGCGAATACGTCTATCGCATAAACAGTGTCGACGAATTACCGCGAGACTTGCATGGCGTAGTTGGAGTAACTGCAGGCGCATCTGCACCCGAGGATCTGGTTAACGAAGTACTCGCATTCCTCAACCCAGCCAATGGTGTTGAAGAAATTCGAATTACGCGCGAAGAGGAATACTTTCCGCCACCGCGCAACATTCGCCAACTGCAAGCAGGCATTGAAGCAGCAGCCTTAACCATGATTGGTGCGCCGGTTTCAGCAGCAACCAGTGTGGACGATCGTTTAGTAAGTGCTAGTGACGTTCTTTCGTCGCTTGACTAACTAGTTTCGCGGTACTTTGCTCCACGGCATTTCTCGGTCTACACGAACATCGCCAGGAAGACCCAACACGCGCTCTCCCAATATGTTGCGCATGACCTCTGATGTTCCACCTTCAATGCTGTTCGCACGTGCTCGCAGAAACGCTTTTGGTATGGAGTCGAAACTCATTGCTGAATCTGGGCGCACCATTTCATAACTTCCGTACAACATGCCTTCAGCACCGAGAAGTTCGATACAGAACTCATATGTCTCTTTGTTCAGATCGGCACTCGCCATTTTCCCAATTGAACCTTCAGGTCCTGGAACGCCAACTTTGCGGTTCTGACCTGCACGAATGTTCGTAAGGCGTGCAACTTCGGAACGGATCCACAACTTCATGAGCCTTTCTTTCGTTGCAGCATCTTTACGCTCAGCTGGCAACTTTTCCCACAACTTGACCGCTTCGCGAATAGGCCCCGAACCTTTTTGAGGAATAGCGCCGCCAATAGCAACACGCTCGTTCATCAACGTTGTCAAACTTACGCGCCAACCATCACCTACGTTGCCCAACGTTTCTGAAACAGGAATACGTGTGTCAGTGAAATACACCTCGTTGAATTCGGCTTCTCCAGTCA
>JBEAOI010000133.1:0-3162 GCA_041165005.1 Actinomycetota bacterium | reverse complement strand
CAACAATCGACTTCCACAGCTGACCAAAGCGCGCTCCATTTGCACAGTGGATGACGACATCCAGCACCAAACCAACCGCGACACCAATGAGCAGGTCAGTCAAAAGAGTGACAACCATCGTCAGAACAAACACGGCAAGCTGCTCCCGACCAACATGGAGCGCGTGCTTGAACTCGTTGACGTGTGCAAGACGTGTCCCAGTAAAGATCAGCATTCCAGCGAGAGCAGCGAGCGGAATCTTCATCAAGATGCCAGGAATCAGAGCAACGGCAAGGAGGAGAAATGCCCCATGGGCGAAGTTTGCCCAACCAGATTTGGCACCATTATCGATGTTGGATTTTGAACGCACAACTTCGCTAATCATCGGAATGCCACCAATAACAGCAACAACCGTATTTGCAATCCCGGCGGCAAACAGGTCTTTGTTCAAATCAGATGACTTGCGCTCAGGGTCCAGAGAATCGACTGCAGAGACTGTTAGGAGTGACTCAATCGAACCAACGATGGTGAACATCAGGACGTACTTAATGCTAGTCGCACTGGTGATTTGGCTAAAGTCTGGGAATGTAATCGCGGTCAGGATGTTTGATGGAAGCTTGACAAGGAATTTGGCAGGGTCGAGAATGTGGGATGCTCCACTAAAAACATACTCATGCTTATCCGCAAACCCCAGGTACATGGCAAGAGGAACAGTAACGGCGAGAACAACTAACTGACTAGGGATGGACTTAGCCCACTTGGCTTTGATTAATGGCATCCCAAACATAATGATCAGCGCGACAACACCGACAATCGTGACATAGGGATTGAGATGCGCAAAGCTATGTGGAAGCTCTTGAATCAACTGAAGGGGCTCTTTGCCTTCAGGTTTTACTCCGAGTAGTACGTGCGCCTGCTTGCTCATGATGATGACGCCTATTGCCGCGAGCATCCCGTGGACCACGGATGTCGGCATCGCCTCAGCGACCGCACCAAAACGCGCAAGCGCCAACACAATCTGAATCACCCCTGCGACGACACCAACAGCGAGCATCCGATGGTAGCCAGCAATTGGGTCATCTCCCCCAAGATCAGCAACGGCACCGAGAACAATCACAATCAGTCCAGCTGCAGGACCCTTAATCGTAAGGCGGCTCCCTCCAAGAAATTTGGTGAGTAAGCCTCCGACGATGGCGGTTAGGATTCCGGCAACGGGAGGAACGCCAGATGCACCAGCGATTCCAAGGCAAAGCGGCAGTGCGATTAGAAAGACAAGAAAGCCAGCGATTATGTCAGATTGTGAAATGGATGGTCGGTTGCGTTGCATGGGATTAGGGACTATTTCCAGTCAAAACTTGTCGTGTATACACCCATCAATGTATGTCTGACTAGTAATTTTGTCGGAATCGCCATGGTTCATTTGTCAAGTGATATGTACAGTTAATCGAAAGAACACAATATTTTGCCCGCTCATGACTCCAATAACCGTTAGTATTTGAGCAATGAGTGCAGCCATGCTAACCAACGTTCTGATTGCCGAAACAGATATCTGTACGTTGGTAACCGTTGCGTATCTGATCAGTCGATCCCCGCTCCTTGGCTATCTCTTCAAAGCCGCGATTCCGTGGCAACAAGCCCTTAAAGTCGGCTTGCTCTTTGCGGTCGTCGCTGCGCTTTTTGACTTCCTCCCGGATGCCCGCCATCCGTATGCACCGAGTAACCTCGTCGTCACGTTTGCAGCCGTGAGTGCGGGACCAATCGCGGGGGCGTTTGCAGCTATCGGTGCAGTCATCACAGCGATACTGCTTGGAGAACGAAGTGTATTAGTAGCCACCACTGCCGCACTTCTCGTCGGAGTGACCCTTGGCTCCCTTGTGAAAACACGCTCATCTCTCTGGTCAGCCGCCGCAGTCGCCGCGATCGCACAAGGTACGGGCGACATCGCCAATCAGTTCGTAAGTGCTGAGCCCTTTGATATGTCGTTTGCACAAACCTTCGCGTTGACAGTTGTGTCAAACGGCCTTGGGATGGGCGTTATTTGGCGGGTTATTCACGATGCACACGAGCGTGCGCAGGCGGAATTCCATCGCCTTGCTGCCGAACAAAGTCGTCAGTATGCAATTCAGGCCCAGCTTGAAGCAATTCGTGCCAAACTCCATCCACACTTTCTCTTCAATGCCCTTAATTCCATCGCGGCACTTACGGGCATCAATGCCAAGTCTGCCGAGAAAGCCACCGTTGAATTGGGGATGTTGATGCGAACACTGCTGGAAGTGGACCCATCGATTGATCACTCCCTACGCTCTGAGCTGGCAGCCGTACGCAACTACATCACCATAGAACAATTCCGTCTCGGTAATCGACTTTCGGTAAAGTACGAGATTACGGATGATGTCGTTGAATGCCATATCCCACCGCTTTCGTTGCTAACGCTGGTTGAGAATGCGATCACACACGGGTTTAGCAAATCAATTCAGCCTGGGGTGTTGGTGATCGCAGCACACCGGGTTGGTGATGTTGCAATGATTGCCGTCGCTGACAACGGTGTCGGGATAGAGTGTGCATCCGATGTCCGCAAGGCACTTCGTTATGCCGGGGATCGTCCTCACGGAATTCAACTGGTCAATCGCCAGCTGGAACTCCGCCATGGACATCGTAGTAGAATCCGTATCTGGTCGAATCCTAATCAAGGAACCTTAGTAGCGTTTCAGGTGCCAAATAAATGAAGCTCACATGTGTAATTGTTGACGATGAGCCGCTCGCAAGAGCCTATCTTACGCGTTTGCTCCAAGCAGCCGGGGTTACCGTTGCGGGTGAAGCTGGAGATGCTACATCAGCGTTGCCACTGGTACAGAGCACACAACCCGACATTGTGTTTCTAGATATTGAGATGCCGGGAATGAATGGTCTGGACTTCGCTGGCCAGCTACGTGAACTTCCCGGTAAAACCCCAGCGTTAGTGTTTGTTACGGGATATGCGGAACATGCGGTAGATGCATTCAGCCAGCAAGCGACAGATTATCTCCTGAAACCAGTCTCCAATGAACGCCTCCTCCAATGCCTCGTGCGGATTCATAACCAGCAATCACATTCACCCGATGATGGTGATCTTCAGCGCTTACCTGTGCGAGGACTTTCCGCCATTCTTCTCGTCCCGATTTCAGAAATCGTCTGTATTACGAG
>JBEAOI010000132.1:0-2725 GCA_041165005.1 Actinomycetota bacterium | reverse complement strand
GTTATCAATTACCGCTGTGCACGTTCCCACATTGTTTCCGGCAGTATCTACAACAACACTGCCAATCAGTTCGTGCACCCACACCACGCTTGGGTCGTCAATGGGTTCGCCATACACATCGCTATTGGTTAAGCGCTCGGCAATGTTGCGGTCGGTTAGCCCAACAAAGTTCATGAGCCAACGATCAGTGGATTTTTTCGACGATGCAATTTCGTACCACGTGCCTGCAACCCACAACTTTGCACCTTTGCCGGTGCGCAAAGGATGATCGCTAAACAAGTCGAGGTACATTTCGCCGCGAACTCCGTGTGGTCGCCCAATGCGACCGACGTGCAACAGACCGTGTGGTGGTTGCGAATTAGTTGTCGACGAAGTCGACATCGACATTCACGCCATCGCGTGTTGCAGCAGCGCGCACAACAGTGCGGATGCTCATTGCGGTACGACCGCGGCGTCCGATGACGCGACCAAGGTCGCCTTCACCAACGCGAACTTCCAACAACACTTTGTCGCCGTCTGTGCTTCCTTCAACAACAACCGCATCTGGGTTGTCAACAATGGAACGCACGACATGGTCGAGCACTGCCGTAGCAATAGGTGCTGGAATGAGATTTGCTGAATCAGTCACAGGAAAAAGAAAGTCTTACTTGGACTTCTTGGTTGCCATGAACTCGGCCCATACGCCAGAGATTTCAAACAACTTCTTGACGCGCTCGCTTGGCTGTGCACCTTGCGTCAACCACTTCATGGCCTTTGCACTGTCAACAGTGAGAGCCGATGGCTCGGACTGTGGGTGGTAGTTACCAACGATTTCGAGGAAACGACCATCGCGGGCAGAACGTGAATCGGCAGCGACGATGCGGTAATGCGGCTGCTTGGTTTTGCCTACTCGTGTGAGGCGAAGCTTTACTGACATGGCTTGCAGGCTATCGGGACGGAGGCCGCGAGCCCAACGCCGCAGCCAAGTCCATTCCCCCACCACCAAAGGGGTTCAACCCGCCTTTGCCGCCCTTTTTGCCTCCGCCGCCCATGCGCTTCATCATCTTCTGCATTTCGCTGAACTGCTTCACCAGCTTGTTCACATCTGCAATTTGTGTGCCGCTGCCTTTCGCAATGCGCTGACGACGACTGCCGTTAATGATTTCTGGCTTGCGTCGTTCTTCTGGCGTCATTGAGCGAATGATGGCTTCGGTGCTCTTCACCATGTCGTCAGAAATTTGTGCGTTCTTCATTTCTTTCGGCATGCCAGGCAACATGCCCATCATTGAAGAAAGGTTGCCCATTTTTTTCAGTTGCTGCAGTTGATCGAGGAAGTCGTCGAGCGTGAACTCGCCTTCCATAAGTTTTGCTGCAGCTTTTTCTGCTTCGTCTTTTTCGTAAACCTTTTCGGCTTGCTCAATGAGCGTGAGCATGTCGCCCATGCCAAGAATGCGGCTTGCCATGCGGTCGGGGTGAAACTGTTCGAACGCGTCAAGTTTTTCGCCCGTTGCAGCGAATGCAATTGGTTTACCAATTACTTCTTTCACGCTGAGTGCGGCACCGCCTCGTGCATCGCCGTCGAGCTTCGAAAGAATCACGCCGCTAATAGCAAGTGTTTCGTCAAATGCTTTTGCAACGTTCACGGCGTCTTGACCGGTCATCGCATCAATTACCAAGAACGTGTAGTCAGGTTTTACTGCAACGCTGATGTCGCTGACCTGCTGCATCATTTCGGTGTCAATTGCTAAACGTCCTGCGGTGTCAACAATGAGTACGTCGCGACCAAGTCGCTTAGCTTCTGCAAGACCAGCCGCTGCAGTTTGCACTGGGTCGCCAGGCGCAGAGAACACTGGAACATTTAGTTGTGCACCAAGCACCTTCAACTGTTCAACTGCCGCTGGTCGCTGCAAGTCGGCGCCAACCAACAATGGGTTGCGTCCTTGCGCTTTAAACCACGATGCAAGTTTTGCGGCGCTTGTCGTTTTACCCGAACCTTGTAAACCTGCCATCAGCACAACGGTTGGTGGTTGCGATGCGTAAGCGATCTTTAATGTTTCGCCACCGAGCATGGCAACAAGTTCGGCATTAACAATTTTGATGATCTGTTGGCCTGGGTCAAGCGCTTCAGAAACTTTGCTACCAACTGCTTGCACGCGAATGCGCTCAATAACATTGCGAACAACGCCAATGTTTACGTCGGCTTCCAGCAATGCCGTGCGAATTTCGCCAAGCATTTCGTTTACATCAGCCTCCGTTAACCGGCCTTTGCCACGAATGCGCTTAAACACGCCACCTAGGCGATCACTCAGGTTGTCGAACATAACGCCTCTACAAATTCTGTTGGATTAAACGCCACAAGATCTTCCATGGTTTCGCCAAGTCCCACCAGTTTCACAGGAATACCCAACTCGGTTTCAATGGCAAACACAATGCCACCCTTCGACGAGCCGTCCAGTTTGGTGAGCACCACTCCCGTTACCTGAGTTGCATCGGCAAACAGTCGCGCTTGGCTTAGGCCGTTTTGGCCAGTGGTGGCGTCGATTACCAACAACGTTTCAGTAACGGTGCCCGCGCCTTTCTCGGCAACGCGTCGAACTTTGCGCAACTCTTCCATGAGATTGGTGTTGTTTTGCAAACGACCAGCGGTGTCGGCAAGAACTAAATCAAACTTGCGCGCATTTGCTGCTTGCACGGCATCAAAAATGACCGAAGATGGATCGCTGCCTTCTGCACCACGAATAATTTC
>JBEAOI010000131.1:0-2858 GCA_041165005.1 Actinomycetota bacterium | reverse complement strand
GAATACGGTTTCGAAGAGTTCTTGCAAATCAAGAGCCTGCAGCTCTAATTTCTCAGACTTCAGGTAACTGGCGCGCTCGGAGGGACTCGAACCCCCAACCCTCTGATCCGAAGTCAGATGCTCTATCCATTGAGCTACGAACGCTGGAAACCCTATGTTAGTGGCAAGTTGAATACGTATCTACGGGCGTATCTCGTAAAAGGCATTGATTGAGTGGTCAATATCAAGTCTGCGGAATTGAGAGAACCCAGCCGACTTTGTCATGGACTCAGCGTTGCTTGCTGAAAGTCCTAGTGTTCCGAGACCAGCGCCATCTGGAGATGACATTGCAGATGACATGCATGACAACACGCTGATGCCATACATCAACGGGGCCATCGGATTTTTCTGTGCATTGAGAGCGAACGTGTCGTGAGCTTTGATGTCTACTAATAACCAGGTGCCATTTGGTTTCAGAGCAGCACGAATAGCCTTCATCATTTCCGCGGGGTGAGTCATGTCGTGAATGCAATCAAAGGTGGTGATGAAATCAATGGAGTTATCAATTGGTAACGGTTGATTTCGCGGGTCGAAAAATGAAACGTTCTTTAGTCCAGAAGCTTTGAGTTTGTCTGCAGCGCGGTCAAGTGCGTATTGGCTAATGTCGTAACCGAGAAATGAACTCTTGGGGAAGTGCTTGCCCAGAAGCAAGATTGCGCTACCTGCACCGCATCCGATATCTACAACAGTTGCACCTGTAGTGAGCGCGTCTTGAATTCCTTCAATTGATGGAATGACTGTGTCAATGAGGTTTGCATTGGTCCATGGTTCGAAACTGCGCTCAATGCCAATAGCGCCCTCGGGGCCGTGGCTGTCATAGTCGTAGCCAATGCCCGTGCGAAAACTTTCTGGCATCTTGTTGAGTGCTGCCATGGTTTGTGGCAAGCGATGGAACATCCCCATACCGAATGCTGGACTGTTCGGGTCGGCGAGTACGGCAACTTGCTCGGGCGACAGAAAGAATTGATCGTCATCAATGGATGGTGATTCTGAAGGTGTATTGGTGGTTGAAATGAGTCGGGCAGATGCTTGGTTGTATGCCCACTCGCGAACCCAACGCTCGTTCAATTCGGTTGCGTGAGCGAGTTGAGCAGTTGTCAAAGGTTGTGCAGCACTTGCAAGGGCTGTGTACAGACCGAGTTGATCCCCCAAGTGCACCATTCCGGAAGTAACTGCTCCTTCAAGTTTAGAAAACAAGAGGAATGAAAACATCTTGAGTTTGTCGGAATCGATAGCGCTCATAAGTAGAACTTAGTGTCTTTCAGTGACCCCAAATTCATCGGTGTTTAGGGCAGACTGGTTGTATGACATTGAAAAAGTTTGCAGGTGCAGTTGCCATTGTTGTTGTTGCATTGATAGTTCTGCGTGGTTGTGGAGATGGCGACGGCATGGGTCGAGACCATGATGACCATGGTTCGAAGTCTTCGCAGGGTGTAACAGTCCAGGCGACTGGAACGGTAAATGTGGTTCCAGATGGAGTCAGCTTCAATTTTGCTGTTTCGGTTTTGGCGCAGTCTTCAGAAACTGCAATGTCTGATGCAAGTGCATCTGCTGAACAGGTGCGCGCGGCCCTAGAAACAGCAGGTGTGGCAAAGGACGACATTGCTACCCAGAACATCAGTGTGTATCCCGAATATGTATCGAGCAGCACTGGAACACAGACGTTGAGTGGATATCGGGCACAGCAGGTGTTCACCGTTACCTTGCGCGACACTGCAAAGGCTGGTGAAGTAGTTGATTCTGTAATTGCAGCTGGCGGAAATGCATTGCAGGTGTATGGCGTAACGCCAACGCTGCTGGATACCGATGCGGCGGTTGCGCAGGCGCGCGAGGCAGCTATCAAGAGCGCCGAAGAAAAGGCGAAGGACTACGCAGGGCTAGTTGACGAGGATCTCGGATCTGTCATGTACATAACCGAAATAACTTCGCCAAGTTCGCCAGTGCCACTGATGGCTGGTGATGCTGGAAGCGCAGAAATGTCGATGACGAAAACTGTTGTCAACCTGGGAACACAAGAAGTGTCTGTGACTGTTGAAGTTCGATGGGGTCTTGACGACTAGTTCGTAAGTCGCAGAGTCATGACGGTATGCGCAATGCCGTTAAGTTCTGTTTCTCGCAGCGGTATCCAACCTTTGTTGGCGTACCACTGCTGTTGATCGCTTGTGTACAGATACAAAGCAGGAATCCCAAGTTCATGGGCTTGTCGAACAATTCTCTGAATCACTGCTGACGCAACACCGCGCCCACGATAGGAAGGCAACGTAAGTACCGCTGCCAGCCATGGGCCAGGTTCTGGTGCATTTGGCAATTCGTCGTCGTCAACAAGTGTTGCCATGCCAACGAGTTCATCGTCTGCGCTAAGCGCCACGTAAGTGTCAACCAATCGACCTGCGTATGTTCCAGCCTTGCCGTACAGATCAAGGTAAGTCTGAACGGAATCTTCCGTGAAAATCTCTTTCCATTCATTTACCGAAAGTTCGGCTGCACGCTGCCAGTGTTGCTTTGCATCTGCGATGTTGACAACCGTAAAAGTATTGAGTTGAAGTGGCGAAGTGAATCGACCTTCTTCGTTGCAAGGGAAATCAATCACTTCACTCACTGCATCCAGATTGATTGGCCCATAGATGTGCGGAAAAAATGGTTCATGGGGAAGTGCAGGCGAACCATCTAAGTGTGCTGGTGGTTCGAATTTCAATGGGCTAGTTAGTTTGTCTGGGTCAATGTTGAGCAACACCATGTCGCGAGTGCCTCGGTAGTACTTGTTGGCAACATCAACCATTTGATGTTCCGTTGAACAATGTGCGAAACCTTCGATTGCC
>JBEAOI010000130.1:0-4015 GCA_041165005.1 Actinomycetota bacterium | reverse complement strand
GCCTGCCTTCAGCGCTGACCAATTTCGAAATTGGATCAGTGCGGTCTTCGCGCTGGAACATATTGGTCTTCAGCAGCCACAGAATGAAAAAGGCCGCCATGTTGTTGAGCATGATGGTGGTGATTACTTCGTGAGCACCAGTGCGTGCTTTCAGAATTCCTGGGATTGCTCCAAATGCCGCACCGCCAATTGCACCAGCAAGGATGGCGAGAGGAACCTGAATGATTCCTGGACCATCCATTGCAAACCCAACCCACAGTGACGCCATTCCACCAGCGAGCATTTGACCGGTTGCTCCAATGTTGAACAATCCGGCTTTAAAGGCAATGGCTACTGAAACGCCACACAAAATGAGCGGTGTTGAGCTGTTAATGGTGTTGGAAATAGCACGGAGCGATCCGAATGAGCCAACAACCAACGCCCAGTACGCACTGCCCACGGTGGAGATTGCGCCAAGGATGTCGCCATTTTTCAAGTTGTCAACATCAGAAATGACGATGATGAAAGCGCCAACAATGAGCGCCGACAGCACCGCGAGCAGCGTAAGTTTCATGGAACTCACTCGATTAAGGCGCTCACCTATCTTGTTGAACAGGTTCTTCATGCGGAAACCGCACTGTCTGGTCGCGATCCAGCCATATACAAACCGACTTCCATAGGTGTCGCTTTCTTTGGATCAAGTTCGGCAACAACTTTGCCTCGATACATCACCAGCAGTCGATCTGAAAGCGCCATTACTTCTTCAAGTTCGGTGCTCACAATTAGTACCGCAGTTCCAGCGTCGCGCTCTTTCACTATGCGCGAATGAATGTATTCGATACTGCCAACATCAACTCCGCGCGTTGGTTGAGCAGCGATAGTGAGTCGAAGATCGCGACTGAGCTCGCGTGCAACAATCACTTTCTGCTGATTTCCGCCCGACAATGTTCCAACACCGGTTTCCTTATTCGGAGTTCGGATGTCGTATTCACTAATCAAGGTTTCCGCAATTGCATCTGCAGCTTCCCAATCGACAATTACGCCATGAGAGAACTGATCATCGTGATAGCGGGTCAAAACGAGATTCTCGGCAACACTCAGCCCACCCACTAGCCCTTGACGCTGGCGGTCTTCAGGAATGTGCGCCATACCCATTTGGTGGCGCTCGCGAGGATCGGAATGCGTGAGGTCTTTGCCATCAAGTGCAATAACCCCACTTGCGGCTTTACGCAGCCCGGTGAGAGCCTCAACCAATTCAGTCTGTCCATTCCCCTGCACACCTGCAATGCCAACAATTTCGCCAGCATGAACTTCAAACGAAACGTTTTCAACATGAGTTCTGCCATCGGCGTCAAGCACTGTCAGATCAGTGACCTTCAACACCACATCGCCAGCGGTTGCAGATTTCTTATCTACGGTCAATTGAACCGGACGACCAACCATCATTTCTGCAATTTGTGATTCAGTTGCAGTCTTTGGGTCGGCTTCGCCAACTACTTTGCCGCGTCGCAGCACTGCAATTCGATCTGCAATATTGAGCGCTTCTTTCAACTTGTGCGTAATGAAAACCACGCCACGACCTGCAGAAACAAGAGTCTTCACAATTTCAAAAAACTCAATGATCTCGCTTGGCGTAAGCACCGCGGTTGGCTCGTCGAACACCACAACTTTTGCGTCACGCAATAACACCTTCACGATTTCAACGCGCTGCTGAACGCCTACAGGCAAGTCTTCAATGACTGCATCGGGGTCAAGATCAAGGTTGTACTTATCGGAAATTTCGCGCACCATTCTGCGCGCTTCTTCAATATTGAGTTTTCCAAGAGCACCAGTTGGCTCAACGCCGAGCACAACGTTTTCTGCCACGGTGAACACGGGAACAAGCATGAAATGCTGGTGAACCATGCCAATTCCAGCAGCAATGGCATCTGCAGGCGATGTAAACACCAAAGGAGTTCCATCAATAACGATTTCACCTTCGTCGGGTTTATACATTCCATACAGCACGCTCATCAGCGTGGATTTGCCTGCACCATTTTCACCGATGAGTGAAAGCACTTCACCAGTGTTGAGAGAAAGATTTACATTGTCGTTGGCAATGACTCCAGGGAAACGCTTGGTAATTCCACGCAACTCAAGCTTCATGACTGAAGACTTCCCATGCACCACAGACTAATCAATTACACCACTGCTACTTCAATGCAGGCTTGATCGGTGGAGAAACGGAAACGGGGGCCGCTTTCGCGACCCCCGCTCCTACTACTAATTCGCTCTACAGAGCGAAGAATTACTTAGTGACGATTGAACCGTCAATGATGCCAGCAGTTACTGCATCAAGCTCTGCCTGAAGTTCAGGTGTAATGGTTGACGTGATTGACACACCAACACCACCGTTTGACAACGTTCCGAGGTAATCGGTTCCGCCGCCAGTTCCTGCAAGAGCGTCCTTCACAGCCTGAAGTACTGCAGCGTCAATCTTCTTCAAAACTGATGCTACGTATACTTCTGCCTGAGTTGGGTTCGAGATGGTCATGTCAACGTCTACACCGATGATCTTCACTGCACCAGCTGAGTCCATTGCGAACTGTGATGCGCCGAGGCCTACTGGACCTGCGACTGGGAAGATGATGTCAGCGCCTTCGTCGGCCATGCTCTTCGCAATGCTGGTTCCCTTTGTCTGGTCACTGAAGTCACCAGAGAAGGTTCCGTCTTGCGCAGCAATGTCCCAACCGAGAACCTTCACTGAAGTTCCCTTTTGTGCGTTGTAGTACTCAACACCCTTAGCGAAACCTTGCATGAAGATTGCTACTGGTGGAATGTTGATACCACCGAAAGTACCGACGATGCCGGTCTTGGTTGTTGCTGCTGCCATGTAACCAGCCAAGAATGATGGCTGATCAGTTGCGAAGGTAAGACCCTGAACGTTTGGTGCCGAAGTGTTGGAGTCAACAATTGCGAACTGAACTGTTGGGTTTGCTTCTGCAGCTGCCTTAGTTGCGTCTGCGAGCAAGAAGCCCACAGTTACGATGACATTGCAACCCTTGTCAACGAATGACTGAAGGTTTGGTGCGTAGTCGGCATCTGATGCTGACTCGAGCAGGTCGATGCTTACACCGAGTTCTGCTTCTGCAAGCTTGAGACCGTCATAGGCGTTCTGGTTGAAGCCCTTGTCATCAACGCCACCGATGTCGGTAACTTCGCATGCCAAGCCTGCTGCACCTGCTGCCACTGTTGTGTCTGATGAAGAGTCTGACGAACCGCAAGCGGCCAATCCAACTACTGCAACGAGACCAACAGCAAGACCTTTAAGTGTCTGCTTTCTCATTTTTCTTTTTCTCCCTCTTACGTGCCTCTAGAAACACGTATGTTTGTTGGTCAGGAGATCTTAGTTCACCGAAATTGCGCGGTTTTACCAAGTGTCGACCATTGGGCGCTTTTTGCCCGTTCTTACAAGTGGCGTTGGACACGCCGCAAGCAAGCCCACGATGCGTTGCCGAGTATCGGCAGGGTCGATGACATCATCAATTTCGGTATGGCTAGCCATGCTGAGAGCACTACCCCTTATATATGCAGCGTCAATGAGTCGCTTTTCCAGTTCTTCGCGCTCCTTGGCAGTTCCGGCGGCATCGAGTTCTTTCTTAAACCCAAGACGAACCGCTCCTTCTAGGCCCATGCCTCCGAACTCCCCACTTGGCCACGCAACGACCAAGTCTTTTGCATGAAAGCTGCCCCCCGCCATTGCTTGAGCTCCAAGGCCATATCCCTTGCGCAACACCACAGTGATCCATGGAATGGTGACACTTGCAGCGGTAACAAATAGTCGAGCAAAGTGACGAACTTGTGCTGTCTCTTCAGCGTCTGGCCCCACCATGAATCCCGGCGTATCGCACAGCGAAATAAGTGGAATATCGAACGCATCGCAGAGTTGCACGAACCGTGCCATCTTGTCGGCACTTGGTGTGTCGATTGCTCCACCCAGGTGCGCAGGGTTATTCGCAACAATGCCAACCGGCTTGCCCTCTATTCGCGCAAACGC
>JBEAOI010000129.1:0-4559 GCA_041165005.1 Actinomycetota bacterium | reverse complement strand
TCAGCGCTACCACGAGTGCCACAAGAGCCAGCGGGCTCAGTCGCTCGCCGAACAGGATGGCACTTTCAATCGCACTGAGAGCAGGAGTCAGGAAGAACAAACTGCTCACTCGCGCAGCCGAATGTCGAGAGATGAGCAACATCATCAGCATGACTGCTGCGATGGAAAGAACGAGCACCGACCACAGCAAGGCAAGCACCAACTCGGCATTGATATTGAACTCCCATTCTTCAAACAAACTTGACGCAACAAGCAACACAGCGCCGGCTGATACATATTGCGCAGCAGTTCCCGTAACGAGCGGCATATCTTTTCCACGTGCACGCTGCACCAATGTGCCAGTTGACATTCCGATGATGGAGATCACCATCGCAAACAACGCAGGCTTCGTTACGTCGCCCAAACCTTCCTGCAGTTTGTCGATAACCACTACCACTACTCCAGAAATTCCCAACATCACGCCAACCCATTGGCTGCGTCGCAGTCTTTCTTTCAAAATGATTCGTCCAGCCACCGACGTAACAACAGGATGAAGACCTGCAATAAGCGCACTTAAGCCAGACGGCAGACCTTTCTTAATTGCGATGAATACTCCACCCAAATACACAGCATGCATGCATGTGCCCACAATTGCTGAAGTAGACCACAGTTTTCTATCAAGCTTCGGCGCACGGACCAGTTTTGCAACTACATAGAGCAGCACTGCTGCAATCAACATTCGCACCGTTAAAAACGAAAGTGGTCCTGCATTGTTTGTGCTGTAACGAGCGACAACAAAACCAGTGCTCCACAGCGCAACAAAAATCCACGGTGTTAAACGCTCAAATAACGATGTGCGAGTGGTCATGCGGGTTGAATGAGGTCCCAGGTGTTGCCATACACATCTTCAAACACAGCTACCGTTCCATACACCTCGCGACGTGGTTGCTCACGAAACTTCACTCCGCGTGCTGTCCACTCAGCAAAATCACGGTCAAAGTTGTCGGTCTGCAAGAAAAACCCCACTCGCCCACCGGTTTGATTACCAACACTTGCAACTTGTTGTTCACCCTCTGCACGCGCAATCAGCAATGAAGCGCCTTCGCCGGCAGAAACCACAACCCAACGTTTGTCATCGCCCAAGTTGGTGTCTTCAACGAGTGTGAAGCCCAACTTGCCTACAAAGAAACCAATTGCTTCGTCGTATTCACGCGCCACATACGTGACGAGGCCAAGGCGGTTCATGCAGGCTTACGAATGGATCGTGTTTTCCACTACGAACATTCGGCGACGCGCAGAAACGTTTGACAACGAATCGGCAACAACAGACTTACCAATTTCGCTTGCATACGCAGCTTCGAAATCGGCTTGTGAATCGAACCACAGTTCAGAAACTCCATCTGGGTCGCCATCCACTGGATTTTCTACAAGGTTGAATATGCCTTTACGCAGATTTGGCAATTGCTTTGCCAATGGAGCATGTTGTTTCAGCCACCAATCAGCAAACTGTTCGTGAGTTGCACCCTCTGCGCGAGTGAGCAAGATGATCGCTTTGAAACTCATGATGGCTTCTTAGTGCGAGCGAATGGACGACCACCAACTGCCAACGCAACGCTGACCACAATCTCGTGCGCCATTGGTGCGTCACCGATGCAAATTTCAATTGAGTCCATTTCATCGAACGACCAGATGTCGTCTTTGTTCGTGATTGGAATGGTGAGAGAAGCTCCTGGCCCAGCAACCTTCTTTGTGGAAGGAATGATGTCGTCGCCCTTAATCACCACTTTGCGCACCGGAGCACCGAAACGTGGATGAATCAGTGCCGCAGCATGCTCAATTTCTCCGGCGGTTCCCACAATTGCACCTTTGCCGTAAGCCGTTACTTCGCCTGCTTCAACACCTAGCGCTGCGAGTGCGCGTTCGGCCAGCAATCCGGAAATCTCTGCCCCCATGGCTTCCAAAATGATGAGGTCTTTATGGCGTTTGCCCACAAGCGGATTGTCAATAACCGCACTTGCCACCGCCTTGCGAACAATGCGTCCCGTAGGTTCGCCTAACTCGGCCTGAATATCTTCACACGTTGTAACAATTTTGCGAATTTCCATGCCCTGAAACTATCAGCGAAGCACTTCTATTCTGCTGAACGCAGATGACCACCTATTTTTGCAAAAGCACTGCCTAGCGCCTTTATTTCAGAATCGCTTAGAAGGTCAATCATTTGACCTCTAACGCTCTTTACATGATGAGGAGCAATCTTCCTAAGAAATGCATACCCCTTACTTGTGAGCTGAGCAAAGACAGCACGTCCATCTGAAGCGTCCCGCACCTTTTCGACATACCGCTCAGAGACAACACCTTCCATGCGACGTGTTAACCCACCTCGAGAAAGTCTGAGGATGTCAGCTAGATCACACATTTTCATGCGATGGTTAGGAGCATCGGACAACATGGCCAACAATTGGTAATCACCACCGTCAACGCCAAATGGTTCAAGGTCTCGTTCAATGGAGCGAAGCAAATCTGATGCATTGGTAACAAAACCCAACCAAGCCTTCATTTCGGCTTCATTTAGCCACTTTGCTTTTGCCACCTTGTCACCTTACCGTAATAGTTGCGCTCGCAACTACTTTTGGTATATAGTTGCTATCGCAACGATCTCCACCCTGGAGACGTTTCGAAAACAAGGAGAAAATCAATGGATGCAGTAATGCTCATAGGCAGAATTCTGTTTGCCTTCATGTTCGTAATGAGTGGAATTAACCACCTCGCCAAGGCAGAAGCAATGGCCGGATACGCCGCATACAAGAAAGTTCCAGCTCCTAAGTTGGCAAACCTTCTTTCAGGTGTACTCATGTTGCTCGGTGGACTTTCCATCATCCTCGGCGTATACGCAGACCTCGGCGCTTTGGTACTTGCCATCTTGCTCATCGTTATGGCGCTCAAGATGCACGACTTCTGGAACGCACAAGGCGAGGCAAAGCAGCCAGAAATGATCGGCTTCATGAAGAACATTTCAATGGCCGGTGGAGCGTTGTTCTTGTTTGCAGTTGCAGCAATGCAAGATTCAAACATTGGACCAGCACTCGGCAGCAGCCTCTGGTCAATCGCACCATAAGTTTCTATTTCGCGGTCTAACCGCAGTTAATTGTGAAAAGGGCGGCCCATCCGGGTCGCCCTTTTTGCTACTTCAGATTCAGCCACTCCTCGTCGCTGCGACCAAGTTCCGTCAATCGCTTTTTCACTGACAAAGGAACTTCAACGAAGTTTCCTTCTTTCACCTTCGCAGCCAATGCGCCATTTTCATCCCACATATGGCAAGTGTTAATTGTGCTGGCGAACTGACGACGTCGCTGCTCTTCGAAGTTTCCTTCCTCAACTGCGTTCCCCTCTTGCGAACCAGAAGCAGCAACACGCATTGACCAGCCTGCTTGAATTGCAACTGGTGCCATTGCCGACAGCAGCGCCGTGATGTGCGTGCACCCACGTGCTCCAGCAAAGAGTTCTTTCACCTTTGCGTTGAACCCACGTGCAATCGACATTCCTTCAAGGTTTTTGTAGTGGTCGGTGATGTGCGTGCACTCTAAGTGTGGGTGTTCGTGAAAGGTGGCCGATGCTTTTTCGATCAAGAATGTCGGGTACACAATTTCAAGGTCGACGACCATGTGATGCAACCACAGCGGTTGCTCATCACCCTTCAAGTACAAGCCAGCAGGCTTTTCATCCACCACCACCCCGCGCAACATCAGCCTGTCCGCAGCCATTCGAAAGGCGCGAACCTCATAACGACGCGTGTGGATTAGTGGAAAGTCTGGATTCTCAGGGAACATAATCTGCGCTGACATGGGCGCAACGCTAACCAACTAACCTGCGCATATGACTAACGAAGAGCTCGTAAAAACTGTTTGCCCAATCCTGAACGACAACGGCTGGAAGTACTACTTCACACCAAACGCCATTGAAGTTGGTAAGTCAATGGGGCTAAAGGGCATGGAGTTTTACGTTGCGGGTCGCGGTGGATCTCTTGGTGACTGCGAAGGCAGCGTGGTTGCAGCAGCATTTGGTTACTTCAATCCAGTCATCATCAATGCTGCATGGAGCCTTGCAACAGCAAAGCATCCTGCACGCGTCATCGGCAGTGCGCATTACGAAGTTGCAGCACACTTGGGTCGCGAAAAACTCACCAACATGCAAGAACTCAACGAATTCACTGCTGCAATGGAAAAAGTGTTCAACGCTGCAGACGCTGACGGCCTTGCGCTCTTCGCAGCATTCAAGTCCATGCCGTTGGCCGAAGACACGCCAGCGCGCGCAATGCAACTTGCTGCATCGCTCCGCGAGTTCCGTGGATCAGCACACCTCATTGCTATTCGCGCAGTTGGCCTCACTTCCAAGCAAGCACACTACGTAAAGCGTCCAAATGACGTAAAAGGTTTTGGTTGGGGCGAAGATGATGCCCCGCTGGTGGACGACACGGTTCGCGCACTCATGGTGCAGGCAGAAAACCTCACCGACGCGTTGTGCATTCCTGCTTACTCAGTATTGAACGGCGCTGAGCGCAAAGCTTTGGTGGACGGCACAAA
>JBEAOI010000128.1:0-3021 GCA_041165005.1 Actinomycetota bacterium | reverse complement strand
AGATAATGGCTGGTAGCCTCACCTTCGCTATTTAGGGCAGTAGCTCAGTTGGTAGAGCGCCGGTCTCCAAAACCGATGGTCGGGGGTTCAAATCCCTCCTGCCCTGCAAATTTCTTGTGGTTGGACCCTGATTAGTGCGGCAAACCCCCCGATAGGCTCAAACTCCGCTATGTCCATGGATCTCAACCGACAGCAAAAGCGCGCCATGCAAAAGATGGGCGCCGTAAATGACCAGGGTGCGCCTATTCGCCAACCCCGGCCTTCTGTCGCGAGCCAGGTGAAGAAAGAGCGCACGAGTCCTGCTCAATACATTCGTGAAGTTCGCGATGAAATGCGCAAGGTCGCGTGGCCGAAGTGGCCAGAAATTCGCCGCTATTCGATCATCGTGTTGGTCACTGTTGTGGTCATTACGGCGTTCGTGGGTGGAATGGATGCTGTCTTTGGCATACTTTCTGGCTGGCTTTACAAGGACTGACCCCAGACCGAACGGCTGAATTATGACTGACGACGCAACTCTCACCTCTGAAGACCTCAACACAACCGACACGGTTGCGCCTGATGTCGCATTCGATCTCACTGATAATGAGTATGAAGACGAAGAAGAAGTAATCGATCGACCATGGTTGCGTCCTGGTTCGTGGTACGTCGTGCATTCACAGAGTGGATACGAAAAGAAAGTGCAGCAGTCAATGCAGGCACGTATTCAGTCAATGCAAATTGAAGATCGCATTTACGAAATCGTTATTCCAATGGAAGACGTTGTCGAATTCAAGGGCGGCCGCAAGCAAACCGTGCAGAAGAAAGTTTTCCCTGGTTACTTGCTTGTGCGTTGTGAAATGGATGACGACACATGGTTCTGCATTCGCAACACACCAGGCGTAACTGGTTTTGTTGGTCAAAGCCAAAAAGGTCAGAAGCCAACTCCGCTTTCACGTCGTGAAGTGGAAACATTCCTCTCTGCAAAGGGCGACGGACAGTCGGCGCCAAAGCGCAAAGCACCAAAGCTCGAATACGAAATTGGCGAAGGCGTACGCGTGAAGGAAGGCCCATTCGCCGACTTCTCCGGTCAAGTCGCTGAAATCAACCCAGATCACATGAAGTTGAAAGTGCTCGTCAACATCTTCGGTCGCGAGACCTTGGTGGAGATGGACTTCAGCCAAGTGGCAAAGCTCTAAACAACTTCCAAGAAAGAAAGAACACTCGTCATGGCAAAGAAAGACGTTGTAGCAGTCGTAAAGATCCAGATACCAGCTGGAAAAGCAACGCCTGCACCACCAGTTGGTACAGCACTCGGACCTCACGGAATCCAGATCATGGACTTCGTGAAGCAGTACAACGCTGCAACCGAAGCACAGGCAGGAACGATTATTCCAGTTGAAATTTCAATCTGCGAAGACCGCACCTTCACCTTCATCTTGAAGACACCTCCAACTCCAGTTCTGCTTCGTCAGAAGGCTGGTTTGGAAAAGGCAGCAAAGAACCCAGGCAAAGAAGTTGCTGGCAGTGTTACTGAAAAGGACATTGAAGAAGTTGCCAAGATCAAAATGCCAGACCTCAACGCCAACGACATGGAAGCCGCAAAGCTTCAGGTCCGCGGAACTGCCCGTTCAATGGGCCTCACCGTTGTTGGCTGAGTAACTAGTTCACATACATATATAAACGTCGGATCGGGACGACCTCGCCCGAACGACACAACCATGAGGGAGGCTTTATGCCACTAGGAAAGAAATACAAAGCAGCAATTGCCAGTTACGACATCGAAGCGGCGTATTCGTCCAGCGATGCGTTGAACAAGGCAAAGACCATGGCAACCGCCAAGTTCGATGAGACCATCGAATTGGTAGTGCGCTTGGGTCTTGACCCACGTAAGGCCGATCAGGCAGTTCGTGGAACCGTCGCCCTTCCTTCGGGAACGGGAAAGACTGTTCGCGTTGCCGTGTTCGCAGCGGGTGAAGCAGCCCAGGCTGCTCGCGAAGCTGGTGCCGACATTGTGGGAACCGACGATCTTGCAGCCGCCATTGAAGGCGGAAAGATGGACTTCGACATTGCGATCTCCACACCAGACCTCATGCCAATGGTGGGTAAGTTGGGCCGCGCGCTCGGACCACGTGGCTTGATGCCAAACCCAAAGACCGGAACCGTAACCAACGACGTTGGTCGCGCAGTTACCGAATTCAAGGGCGGAAAAGTTGAATACCGCACCGACCGTTACGGCAACGTACAAGTTCCAGTTGGCAAGGCCAGCTTCGAATTGTCGGCACTTGAAGCCAACTTTGCTGCAGTAATGGAAGAACTCATGCGTGCCCGCCCAGCTTCGGCAAAGGGCAAGTACGTAAAGAAGGTGTCGGTTTCGTCAACCATGGGACCAAGCGTCCGCGTTGACTCCAGCTCCTACTAAGTAATTCGGTTTGGTTTGGCGGGGTGTCAATACCCAAAACACCCCGCTAGCCTGACCACTCACATAACAACCCAATCCGATTTATTCGGTTCGGTTGCTCGCCACAGACATTTGGTTGTTTCGAAAAAACGAAACATGAATAAGACGAGAGTCTTGCCAAACGAGGCGAATACTCGAAGAGCGCGACACCAGTCGCAGCGCAGAGAGCGTTCGTTGAAGTGTCCGAGCGCCCGCGCCGGAAACACAATTTTCCTTATTCGAAAGCAACCAAAGGGCAACGATGACAACATCACCAAACGCCGAGAAGGCAGCAGTAGTTTCTGAAGTTCGCGAAAAGCTCGAAGCTTCAGACGCAGCACTCATTACCGAATACCGCGGTATGACCGTAGGTTCTCTCGCCAAGTTGCGCCGTTCATTGCGCCCGCATGGTGCTGAGTACAAGGTGTACAAGAACACACTTGCAAGCCGCGCAGCACAAGAAGCCGGTTTCGAAGGTTTGTCCGACTTCCTTGTTGGCCCAACAGCAATCACCTTTGTTAAGGGCGATGCTTCGGCAGCAGCAAAAGCACTTCGCGACCACGCAGCAACCAACCCATTGTTGGTGTTGAAGGGTGGCGTCATTG